>CACYRB010000003.1:69768-107279 GCA_902776685.1 uncultured Prevotellaceae bacterium | reverse complement strand
CATGCTCACCCGCGAGGTCTATCAGTCGGCACGCAAGAACGTCCGTCTGGGCAAGAAACCTGTCGTGGTGAGCCTGCCCTACGACAACCACCGCCAGACGCGCATCGCCGTCAGCTATACCGACCAGAAGAGCGGCAAGCAGTTCACCAAGACCTTCGTGCCGCAGTACATCCTCACGCCCGACGCTCCGCTCACCCCGCGCTACAACGGCCCGAAGGTCTACGGCGTGCGTCCCGGCTCGCCCATCATCCTGCGCATGGCGTTCTCGGGCGAGAAGCCTATGCGCTACAGCATCGTCGACAAGCCCGACGGTCTGGAGGTCGATGCCTCGACGGGTGTGCTTTCGGGCAGCGTCGCGAAGCGCGGAAGCTACAAGATGACGCTGGTGGCCGAGAACGCCAAGGGGCGCGGCGAGCAGGAGTTCATTCTGCGTGTGGGCGACAAGATCGGTCTCACCCCGCCCATGGGTTGGAACTCATGGAACTGCTGGGGCTTGAGCGTCTCGCAAGAGAAAGTCATCTCGTCGGCACAGGCTCTGCTCGACAAGGGACTGGCCGACTACGGCTACAGCTATATCAACGTTGACGACGCATGGGAGTCGGCCGAGCGCAACCCCGACGGCACCATCGGAACCAACGAGAAATTCCCCGACATGAAAGGCCTGGGCGACTGGCTCCACTCGCACGGACTGAAGTTCGGCATCTACTCGTCGCCGGGCGACCTGACTTGCGGACGCTATCTGGGCTCTATCGACCACGAGGAGCAAGACGCGCAGACCTATAACGAGTGGGGTGTGGACTATCTGAAATACGACTGGTGCGGCTACGGGCGCGAGTTCGACAAGAACCCCGACAAGACCGTCGCCTCTTATGTGCTTCCCTACCTGAAGATGGAGCGCTTCCTGCGCGAGCAGCCCCGCGACATCTTCTACTCGCTCTGCCAGTATGGTATGGCCGAGGTGTGGAAGTGGGGACATGCCGTCGACGCCAACTCGTGGCGCACCACGGGCGACATCACCGACACGTGGGAATCGCTCTACGACATCGGCTTCTGCCGTCAGGTGGGTCTGGAGCAATATGCCCAGCCCGGACACTGGAACGACCCCGACATGCTCATCGTGGGCAAGGTGGGCTGGAGCGACAAGCTGCGCGACACCCGACTGAATGCCGACGAGCAGTACACCCATATCTCGCTCTGGGCACTGCTGGCCGCCAACATGCTCATCGGCTGCGACATTGCACAGATGGACGAGTTCACCGTGCGTCTGCTCTGCAACAACGAGGTGAACGCCGTCAACCAGGACCCGCTGGGCCGACAGGCTAAGCAGGAGATTGTCGACGGCGACATTCAGGTGTGGAAGCGCCCGCTCGACGACGGCACCTTCGCCGTGGGCATCTTCAACGTGGGGCTCGACGACGCGACGGTCGACTTCGGCCGCTACCTCAGTCAGCTCGGTCTCGGCCGTCTGACGCAGGTGCGCGACCTCTGGCGCCAGCAAGACCAGTCGACCACCGACCTCAACTTCTTCATCCCCTCGCACGGCGTGAAGCTGATTAAGGTGAAGTAAAAAGGGGAAACCCGGCAGCCCGGATTGACCGGCAGCTCCGGATACTCCGGATATCCCGGATGCTCCGGAAAACCCGGAATATCCGGAAACCCCGGAAAAATTCTGATAAATATTTTTTAACAAAGAGGTCTTCTCTTTTTAACATTTCATCTTCCTGATTTTTGCGTTTTTCGTGCGAAGAGCATAATTCGTAAGCAAAACGGGCAAAAATCAGGAAGATTGTTATCTGTCTGTAAATCAGATGGTTAATCAATCCTTTATTTCTCATCCTTCATCCCTCATCCCTGAAAGATGCATGTTTCGGGTTGCGAAAGATAAGCTTTCACCTTCCAAAAGACCGTGTTTTGGAGTGCAAAACATGGTCTTTTGCAACCCGAAACATATATCTTTGGGGAATGGAGGGGGAGAAAAAGGGGAGTGAAAGAGAAGTGAAAAGGAGGAAAAACGGCTTTTTCCGAGTCGGAAGTTACGATTTTTAAGCCGGAAACGGCGACTCTGGTTTTAACGATTGAAAGCATTTTTAACACACCTGTGTCGCTGGTCGTGACCGCCATCTTTACGCGCGAACATAAAAATTACGCGAAAGTTTGCACATGTCGCGAAAAAGAATTATCTTTGCAGCGAAAATTAAGGTAAAGATAGAAATCTCCAGAAATAACAGACAGCCGCAGGCTGAAGAATACAGATCACATCGCATTTGAAAATGACACTCGAAGAACTTACTGCCATATCACCCGTTGACGGGCGTTACAGAGGCAAGACGGTCGACCTGGCCAACTATTTTTCCGAATTTGCACTTATTCGCTATCGCGTACGCGTTGAGGTGGAATACTTCATCGCGCTCAGCGAGTTGCCGTTGCCCCAGCTGGCAGGCATCGATGCCGCCACGAAGGAGCTGATGCGCGACATCTATCGCAAATTCTCGGTGGCCGACGCAAAACGAGTGAAGGAGATTGAACAAACTACGAACCACGACGTGAAAGCCGTGGAATACTTCTTGAAAGAACGCATCGGCGAGAATCCCGATTCTAACACTTCGCTCGCCTCTCACCTCGAATTTATCCACTTCGGCCTCACCTCGCAGGACATCAACAACACGTCGGTGCCCCTCTCGGTGAAAGAGGCGCTCGAAGAGGTTTTCTACCCACAGGTGGAGGAGCTCATCGGTCAGCTGCGCGGCTATGCCGACGAGTGGAGCAACGTGCCCATGCTGGCCCGTACCCACGGACAGCCGGCCTCGCCCACACGACTGGGCAAGGAGATTCAGGTCTACGTCTACCGGCTCGAAGAACAGCTGAAGGCCATGCGCCAACTGCCGGTGACGGCCAAGTTTGGCGGTGCCACGGGCAACATGAACGCTCACCACGTGGCCTATCCCGACATCGACTGGCGCACGTTTGCCAACAGCTTCGTGGCCGACCGGCTCGGTCTGCAGCGCGAGCAGTGGACCACGCAGATTTCAAACTACGACAGTCTGGCCGCCATCTTCGATGCCATGCGCCGCATCAACACCATCGTCGTCGACCTCGACCGCGATTTCTGGATGTATATCTCGATGGAATATTTCAAGCAGAAAATCAAGGCCGGCGAGGTGGGCTCGAGTGCCATGCCCCACAAGGTGAACCCCATCGACTTCGAGAACTCCGAGGGCAACATGGGCATGGCCAACGCCGTGCTGGCGTTCCTGGCACAGAAACTGCCCGTGAGCCGACTGCAGCGCGACCTCACCGACTCGACCGTGCTGCGCAACGTGGGCGTGCCTTTCGGACATGCCGCCATCGCTCTGCAAAGCACGCTCAAGGGCCTGCGCAAGCTCATCCTGAACAAGGAAAAACTGGCCGACGACCTTGACCAGACATGGCCCGTCGTGGCCGAGGCCATACAGACCATCCTGCGACGCGAGGGCTACCCCCATCCCTACGAGGCTCTGAAAGCACTCACGCGCACCAATGCGCACATCACCCGCGAGTCTATACAGCAGTTCATTGATACCCTCAACGTCGGCGACGGCGTGAAAGCCGAGCTCAAGGCCATCACCCCGGCCAACTATACCGGCATCTGACCCGGTCCCCTCCAACTCCCCCTGGGGAGAGAGAAACCTGCCGTCAGCTCGACAGAAAATAAAAATAACAGACAAAATAAATAAGCATTTTTTTATAGAATATTTTGAAACTGGCCGTGAGGCTATTATTAAAGAAAAAATTAAAGATTAAGGAAAAAGAATTATGGAACAAGAACAAGACAAATTGAACCAGGAGCAACAGCAACAGGCTCCCGAGCAGAACAACGAGAGCGGCCGTGAAGGCTACCGTCGTCCGACCTATCAGCGCGAGTATCGTGCCAGCGGCGCTCGCCCGCAGCGTCCACGCATCCACACCGGACGCACGTACAACAGTAACAACAACGAAGATGATGCTTTCCGTCCTGAGGGCTTCGGTGCCGGACTGTCGTCGGGTCAGCCCCGTCCCTATCGGCCGCGCTACAACGACGAAGACCAGCCGGTTCGTCCACTGGCCAGCTACTCCTCAGAAGGCGGATATCAGCCACGCCAGTATAGTGGCTATAGTCGGGAAGGCTATCAGCCCCGTCAGCAGGGCGGCTACAACCGTGAAGGCGGCTACCAGCCCCGTCAGCAGGGCGGCTACAACCGCGAAGGCGGCTATCAACCCCGTCAGCAGGGCGGCTACAATCGCGAAGGCGGCTATCAGCCCCGTCCCTATGGTCAGCCCCGTCAGCAGGGCGGCTACAACCGCGAAGGCGGCTATCAGCCCCGCCCCTACGGTCAGCCCCGTCAGCAGGGCGGCTACAACCAGGGAGGTTACAATCAGGGCGGCTACCAGCCTCGTCCCTATGGACCGCAGAAACCCCGCAAACGTGCCTATACACCTGGATATGATCCCCAGGCTAAATATAGCATGAAGAAGCGCATCGAGTATCGCGAAGACAATATCGATCCGAACGAGCCCATCCGTCTCAACAAGTTCCTCGCCAACGCCGGCGTTTGCAGCCGTCGCGAGGCCGACGACTTCATCACCGCTGGTGCAGTGGCCGTGAACGGAACTGTGGTGACCGAGCTCGGAACAAAGGTAATGCGCACAGATCAGGTGACCTTCCACGATGAGCCCGTGACGCTCGAGAAGAAGGTTTACATCCTGCTCAACAAACCGAAGGACTGCGTCACCACAAGCGACGACCCCGAACAGCGCAAGACCGTGCTCGACATCGTGAAGGGGGTATGCCCCGAGCGCATCTATCCCGTCGGACGTCTCGACCGCAACACCACAGGTGTGCTGCTCCTCACCAACGACGGCGACCTCGCCTCGAAACTCACCCACCCGAAATTCCTGAAGAAGAAAGTATATCATGTATATCTCGACAAGGCTGTCACCCAGCACGACCTGCAGCAGATCGTCGACGGCATTGAGCTGGAAGACGGTGAGATTCATGCCGACGCTGCCGAGTATGCCAACCCCACCGACAAACACCAGGTGGGCATCGAGATTCACTCGGGTAAGAACCGCATCGTGCGACGCATCTTCGAACACCTCGGCTATCGCGTCACAAAGCTCGACCGCGTGCAGTTTGCCGGACTGACCAAGAAGAACGTGCGCCGCGGCGACTGGCGATTCCTCACCGAGAAAGAGGTTGAGATGTTGCGCATGGGTGCATTTGAATAATGTTTAATTAGTAATATGAAAAGAACAAAAGTTATCGACGTGCTGAAAAGCACCGAATACGGAAAACAGGTATGTGTGAAAGGTTGGGTGCGCACCCACCGCTCCTCTAAAGTTGTCGACTTCATTGCCGTGAACGACGGCTCGACCATCAAGAACGTGCAAGTGGTCGTCGACCCGCAGAAGATACAGTTTGTCACGGCTCAGCCGCAACAGGCCGACACTACCGAACTGCTGAAGCAGGTCACCACCGGCTCATGCATCTGTGCCACGGGAACACTCGTGGAGAGTCAGGGCGCCGGACAGGCCAGCGAGATACAGTGCGAGACACTCGAGCTCTACGGAGGCTGCGGAGCCGACTACCCCATGCAGAAGAAGGGACAGTCGTTCGAGGCCATGCGCAAGAATGCCCACATGCGTCTGCGCACCAACACCTTCGGAGCTGTCATGCGCATCCGCCACAACATGGCCATCGCCATCCACCAGTATTTCCACGACCACGGGTTCTTCTATTTCCATACGCCCATCATCACCGCCAGCGACTGCGAGGGTGCAGGAAACATGTTCCAGGTGACTACGAAAAACCTCTACGACCTGAAGCGCGACGAGCAGGGAAAGATTATCTACGACGACGATTTCTTCGGCGAGCAGACCTCGCTCACCGTCAGCGGACAGCTCGAGGGCGAGCTCGGAGCAACAGCACTCGGAGCCATCTACACCTTCGGTCCTACCTTCCGTGCCGAGAACAGCAACACACCGCGCCACTTGGCCGAGTTCTGGATGATTGAACCCGAGGTGGCCTTCCTCGATCAGGAAGAGCTCATGGACCTCGAGGAAGATTTCATCAAGTATTGCGTGCGCTGGGCACTGGAAAACTGCAAGGACGACCTCGAGTTCCTCAACAAGATGATCGACAAGACGCTCATCGAACGACTGGAGGGCGTGCTCAAGGACGACTTCGTGCGTCTGCCCTATACCAAGGGTATCGAAATTCTGCAAGAGGCCATCAAGGCCGGCAGAAAGTTTGAGTTCCCATGCGAGTGGGGCGACGACCTTGCCAGCGAACACGAGCGCTACCTCGTGGAGGAGCACTTCAAGAAACCTGTCATCATGACCGACTATCCCAGCAAGATCAAAGCCTTCTACATGAAGCAGAACGCCGCAGAGGGCGCTGAAGGCTCGGTAGGCTATAAGGGTTGTGTGGCTCCAGGTCCGACTATGCAGGGCACCGACGTGCTGTTCCCCCAGATCGGCGAGATTATCGGAGGCAGTGTGCGCGAAGAAGACTACGACAAGCTCATGGCCGAAATCAAACACCGCGAGATGGAAACCGACAAACTGTGGTGGTATCTCGATACCCGTCGATGGGGATCGTGTCCGCACGCCGGATTCGGACTCGGCTTCGAACGCCTCATCCTCTTCGTCACGGGCATGCAGAATATTCGTGACGTGATTCCCTTCCCGCGCACACCGAAGAGCGCAGAGTTTTAGAATTTTTAGATGTAAGTTAAAACAATAAAGTTATTTTAGATTTTTAGATGAACGTAATTACGAAAAGTATTCAATTGGCCGATGGAAGAACCATCACTATTGAAACAGGAAAAGTGGCAAAACAGGCCGACGGTAGTGTGGTTCTCCGCATGAACAACACCGTGCTCCTCGCCACTGTTTGTGCCGCAAAAGATGCTGTTCCCGGAACAGATTTCATGCCTTTGCAAGTTGATTACCGCGAGCAGTACTCTGCCGCAGGACGCTTCCCCGGCGGTTTCACCAAGCGCGAGGGTAAACCAGGCGACAACGAGATTCTCACCAGTCGACTCGTCGACCGCGTGCTGCGCCCGCTGTTCCCCTCAAACTACCATGCTGAAGTGTTTGTCAACATCATGCTGCTGAGTGCCGACGGCGTTGACCAGCCCGACGCACTCGCAGGCTTCGCAGCCTCGGCAGCATTGGCTTGTTCAGATATTCCTTTCGAGTGCCCCATCAGCGAGGTGCGCGTTGCCCGCGTCGATGGAGAGTATGTCATCAATCCCACTTTCGAGCAGATGAAGAAGGCCGACATGGACATCATGGTCGGTGCCTCTGCTGAGAACATCATGATGGTGGAAGGCGAGATGAATGAGGTCAGCGAGCAAGACCTGCTCGGCGCTCTCAAGGCTGCCATGGCCGCCATCAAGCCCATGTGCGAGCTGCAGAGCGAACTGTCGAAGGAACTCGGCACCGACGTGAAGCGCGAATACGACCACGAGGTGAACGACGAGGAACTGCGCGAGCGCATGAACCGCGAGCTCTATCAGCCCGCCTACGACGTCACCAAGCAGGCTCTCGAGAAGCATGCACGTGCTGAGGCTTTCGAGAAGATTCTCGAAGACTTCAAAGAGAAATATGCCGCAGAGCACACCGAACTCAGCGAGGATGAGCTCGAAGAGAAGAATGCCATGATGGACCGCTACTACCACGACGTGGAGCGCGATGCCATGCGCCGTTGCATCCTCGACGAAGGCATCCGTCTCGATGGTCGTAAGACCGACGAGATTCGTCCTATCTGGTGCGAGGTGTCGCCCCTGCCCATGCCTCACGGAAGCGCAATCTTCACCCGCGGCGAGACGCAAAGCCTCTCCACCTGTACGCTCGGCACAAAACTCGATGAGAAACTCGTCGACGACGTGCTCGACAAGAGCTACCAGCGTTTCCTGCTTCACTACAACTTCCCGCCGTTCTGTACCGGTGAAGCCAAGGCTCAGCGCGGTGTAGGCCGTCGCGAGATTGGTCACGGCCACCTGGCATGGCGCGGTCTGAAAGGTCAGATTCCTGAAGACTTCCCCTACACCGTGCGCCTCGTCAGCCAGATTCTCGAGTCCAACGGCTCAAGCTCTATGGCTACCGTCTGTGCAGGCACCATGGCCCTCATGGATGCCGGTGTGCCGATGAAGAAACCCGTCAGCGGTATCGCTATGGGTCTGATTAAGAATCCCGGTGAAGACAAGTATGCCGTGCTCAGCGACATCCTCGGCGACGAAGACCACCTGGGCGATATGGACTTCAAGACCACCGGTACACGCGACGGTCTGACAGCCACCCAGATGGATATCAAGTGCGACGGCCTGTCGTTCGACATCCTCGAGAAGGCTCTTATGCAGGCCAAGGCTGGTCGTGAGTACATCCTCGGCAAACTCGTTGAGACCATCGCCGAGCCGCGTGCCGACTTCAAGCCGCAGGTTCCCCGCATCGAGCAGTTCGAGATTCCCAAGGAGTTCATCGGAGCCGTCATTGGCCCGGGTGGAAAAATTATCCAGCAGATGCAGGAAGAAACCAACACCGTCATCACCATCGACGAAATCGACGGTGTGGGCAAGGTTCAGGTCAGTGCACCCGACAAGGACAGCATCGAGGCTGCCATCCGCAAGATTAAGGCTATCGTGGCTGTGCCCGAGGTGGGCGAGGTCTACGAAGGCACCGTGCGCAGCATCATGCCTTACGGCTGCTTTGTCGAGATTATGCCTGGCAAGGACGGTCTGCTCCACATCAGCGAAATCGACTGGCGTCGCCTCGAGACCGTTGAGCAGGCTGGCATCAAGGAGGGCGACAAGATTACGGTCAAGCTCCTCGAAATCGACCCGAAGACTGGCAAGTATAAACTCTCGCACCGCGTGCTCATCCCGAAACCCGAAGGCTACGTAGAGCGTGAGCGCCGTCCGCGTGGCGACCGTGGCGACCGTCGTCCCCGTCCGGACCGTGGCGACCGTCGTCAGCCCCGTCAGGACCGTCGCTTCGACGATCAGCGCGAGAACTATCGCGATGAAGACCGCCAGCCCCGCGACTTCAGCGATGCCCTCGACCATCTCGATTGATAACGAGACAGGATAAATAAAAGAATGGAGGTATGTCTGCTTTCGGCGACATGCCTCCATTTTTTATGGTAGAATATCAATAGTAGTTCCTTTTCCTACATGCGGGAAGGTGCGTGGGCTACTTGCACAGCTTGCAGCCTTCGCATTTGTTGAGTTCGCCGCGGAAGCGTTTCTCAACGAGATAGCGCAGTCGGTCGCGCAGCGGCACAAGTGCAATCTGGTCGAGCACCTCGCCGATGAAAGCCTGTTCGAGCAGCAGGCGTGCCTCGTGCTCGCCGATGCCTCGCTGTCGCATATAGAAGAGTGCGGCGTCGTTGAGCTGTCCGACGGTGGAGCCGTGCGAGCATTTCACGTCGTCGGCATAAATCTCGAGCATGGGCTGGGTGTACATACGGGCCTCACGTGCGGCGCAGATGTTCTGGTTTCGCATTTCCGAAACCGTCTTTTGTGCACCGTGTTCCACCAGTACACGACCGGCAAAGGCTCCGACCGCTTTCTCGTCGAGTACATATTTGTAGAGCTCGTGGCTGGTGCAGCTGGGCACGTGGTGGGTGATGAGTGTGTTGTTGTCCACATGCTGATTTTTGTCGGCTATGGCACATCCTGCCAGCTGACACTCGGCACCTTCGCCGTTGAACTGCACGTCGAGGCGGTTGCGGGTGGTGCCGTTGTGCAGGGTGATGATGTTGTGGTGTACGCGGCTGTCGGCTTCCTGACTGATGTATACATTGCTCACGCGCACGTTCTTCGCGTGGGTTTCCTCCAGACAATAGAGCTCCAGCTGAGCCTGGCGGCCTACGTAGGCCTCGATGACCTGCGTGGTGAGGAAGTGCTGGTCGTCGGCGGCATGGTCGCAGAAGAGCAGTTTTGCCTCGGCACCGTCTTCCACGACGATGAGCACGCGGCGGTTGACCATGAGAGCCCCGTCCTCGGATAAGGAGGGCGCTTTCAGAATGTTGATGACCTGCACGGCTTTGTCCATCTTCACGTTGCGCGGCACGTAGACGAGCAGTCCGTCTTGTGCAAGCATGGTGTTGAGTGCGGTAACGCCGTCGCCCTCGACATCGGCCAGTCGGGCGTAGTGGTCGGAAATAAGAGAGGAGAAGAAAGAAGAGTCAGGTGAGAGGACTGATGCCAGCCCTTGTAATGACCCGATGACAACGCCATCGGGCAATGTAGCCCTCTCTGCCCTGTCTTCTTTATCTTCTCCTTTATAGAATGCGTCGTTAACGATGAAATACAACAGCGTGGAAAGGTTGGGCACGTCGCACTGGAACGCCTTATAGGGGTCGACGGGAATGTTGAGCCGTTTCAGGTTCAGTCCGTAGTCGGGTGCGAACAGCTTAGCCATGTCGGTGTACTTGTAGCGTTCCACCTTTCGCGAGGGGAACCCCTGGCGGCAGAAGGCGTCAAAGGCCTTGTCGCGCACGGCGTTCATGGGCTCGGCAGCGTGGTCGCAAATCATGTCGCGACATTGGTTATACAAATCTATGTATTGCTGCTCACTCTTCATTTCCCAGTTCATTTTTTATCCAGTCGTAGCCGTGTTCCTGAATTTCCTTGGCCAGTTCGGGTCCGGCGGTCTTCACGAGCCGACCCTGATAGAGCACGTGCACCACGTCGGGGCGAATCATCTCGAGCAGGCGGTCGTAGTGGGTGATGACGATGCACGACGATTCCGGTGTGCGCAGTTTGTTCACACCTTCGGCCACGATGCGCATGGCATCAACGTCAAGGCCCGAGTCGGTCTCGTCGAGAATGGCGAGTTTCGGTTCGAGCATAGCCATCTGGAAAATCTCGTTGCGTTTCTTCTCGCCGCCGCTGAAGCCTTCGTTCACCGAGCGGCGTGTGAACTTCGAGTCGAGTTCCACGATTTTCCGCTTCTCGTTCATCAGCTTGATAAACTCGGGGGCCTTCATCTCGGGCAGACCCTGAGCCTTGCGCTTCTCGTTGATGGCCGACTTCAGGAAGTTGGTCATCGACACGCCGGGAATCTCGATAGGATACTGAAACGAGAGGAACAGTCCTTCATGGGCGCGCTCCTCGGGTTTCATCTCGAGCAGGTTCTTTCCGTTGAACCACACCTCGCCCTCGGTCACTTCGTAGAGCGGATTGCCCACGAGCACGGCGCTCAGCGTCGACTTGCCCGAGCCGTTAGGTCCCATGATGGTATGGGTCTCGCCGTCGCGTATCGTGAGGTCGATACCCTTCAATATTTCTTTGCCAGCAATAGAGGCATGTAGATTTCTGACTTCTAACATTTTTTTTGCTCCCTAAGTTAGGGGTGGGGGTCTGAACAAGCGTTTATCAGACATTTTTATTGTATGGTTATGGGGGTCTGCGCTTGTCCAGACCCCCAACCCCCTATCTTAGGAGGCAATCGTCATCCCACTGTTCCCTCGAGCGTCACGCTGAGCAGTTTCTGGGCTTCGACGGCAAACTCCATCGGCAGTTTGTTGAGCACCTCGCGGGCGTAGCCGTTGACGATGAGTCCGACGGCCTGCTCGGTGGGGATGCCTCGCTGGTTGCAGTAGAAGAGCTGGTCTTCCGATATTTTCGAGGTGGTGGCCTCGTGCTCGAAGACGGCGGTGGGGTTGTGCACGTCCATGTAGGGGAAGGTGTGGGCTCCGCAGTTGCTGCCGAGCAGCAGTGAGTCGCACGACGAGTAGTTTCGTGCGTTCTCGGCGGTGGCGGCGGCACGCACCAGTCCGCGGTAGGAGTTTTGCGAGTGGCCTGCCGAGATGCCTTTCGAGATGATGGTCGACTTTGTGTCGCGCCCGATGTGAATCATCTTGGTGCCGGTGTCGGCCTCCTGATAGTTGTTGGTCACGGCCACGCTGTAGAACTCGGCCACGCTACGGTCGCCGCGCAGGATGCACGACGGATATTTCCATGTGATGGCCGATCCTGTCTCGACCTGTGTCCACGAGAGTTTCGAGTCTTCGCCGCGCAGGTCGCCTCGCTTGGTCACGAGGTTCAGCACGCCGCCACGGCCGTGTTCGTCGCCCGGGTACCAGTTCTGCACGGTGGAGTATTTCACCTCGGCGCGGTCCATGACGATAATCTCGACGATGGCGGCGTGCAGCTGGTTCTCGTCGCGCATGGGTGCGGTGCAGCCTTCGAGGTAGCTGACGTAGCTGTCGTCTTCGGCCACGATGAGCGTGCGCTCAAACTGTCCGGTGTTTCGGGCATTGATGCGGAAATAGGAGCTCAGTTCCATGGGGCACCGCACGCCCTTGGGTATGTAGACGAACGACCCGTCGGAGAAGACGGCCGAGTTGAGCGCGGCATAGAAATTGTCGCGGTAGGGCACTACGGTGCCGAGATACTGCCTGACCAGTTCGCCATGCTCTTTCACGGCCTCGCCGATGGAGCAGAAGATGACACCCTTCTCCTTCAGTTTCTCCTTGAAGGTGGTCTTCACGCTGACCGAGTCCATGATGGCATCGACGGCAGTGTTACCGCTCAGCGCGAGCCGCTCTTCGAGGGGTATGCCCAGCTTGTCGAACATCTTCATCAGTTCAGGGTCAACATCCCCCCCCTTTTTGGAGGGGGCGGGGGAGGCTGGTGCTGCATAGTAGCTGATGGCCTGATAGTCGATGTCGGGCAGATGGACATGTCCCCACGTGGGCTGTTCCAGCGTCTGCCAGTGGCGGAAAGCGCGCAGGCGGAAGTCGAGCAGCCACTCGGGCTCGCCCTTCTTCTGCGAGATGAGTCGCACGACATCCTCGCTCAGCCCGTGGTCGATAATCTCGGTCTGAACATCGGTTGTGAAGCCATATTCATACTTCTTCTCCGCAATCTGCCGCACCAACTCATTGTCGGTGACTTGTTTGTTGTCGTCGCTTCCCATTAGGACTGCAAAAGTAATAAAAAAATTGAAGAAAGAAGAATGAAACCAAAGATTTTATTCCCACCACCTCGCGACATACGGTCGAGGGTGCCGATGGCGAAGTGTTAAAATCGGCGGATTTCCGGCCGAGATTTTAACGTGCGTGTCGGGCGAAAAAACCGCCTGTGGCACAATGGCCCACCCACAAGGAAATAACGCCTTACGCAAAACGTTGTATAACGGACTGATGCCCAATGCGTTATCTTCACCCTCATCTCTCATCTCTCATCCTTCATCCCTGAAAGGTATATGTTTTACCCTGCGAAAGATAAGCTTTCGGGTGGTGAAAGACGGTCTTTTGGAGGGTAAAAGACGGTCTTTTGCAACCCGAAACATATATCTTTCGGAAATGAAGAGTGAAAAGTGAAGAGTGAAAAGTGATTTTTCGGAGCTAAAGACCTCTGCAACCCGGGCAAACAGAAATGTTAATTGTGCAATGGCGTGTTAACATTTCGCGAGGCGAAAGGTATATGTTTCGCCCACGAGATTAAGATTTGTTTACACTTGAAAAAAGGAGGTGATGATACTTGCGAGTATTATTACCAAAAAAGAAAGCCGAGGCAGTGAAATGGCCTCGGCTTTCTTTTTGCACATTATGCATTAGTATGGTCTACAGCTTTTGCTCGACCTCAATCTCGGTGTAGGTCTCGATGATGTCGCCTTCCTGAATGTCGTTGAAGTTGACGAGCGAGATACCGCACTCCAGTCCGGTAGCCACTTCCTTGACATCGTCCTTGTAGCGCTTGAGGGCGTCGATGGGGGCGGTGTGGATGACGATACCGTCGCGCACCACGCGGCCCTTGTCCTTGTTGTGCACCTTGCCTTCGGTGACCAGACCGCCGGCAACCGTGCCCACCTTCGAGATTTTGAACACCTGCTTCACCTCAACCTGTCCGGTGACGATTTCCTTCTTCACCTTGTCGAGCATGCCGACCATGGTGGCCTTGATGTCGTCGATGGCATCGTAGATGATGGAGTAGGTGTTGATGTCGACGCCTTCGCGGTCGGCAGCCTTGCGGGCCTCGGCCGAGGGACGCACTTGGAAGCCCACGATGATGGCATCGGAGGCTGAGGCGAGCATGACGTCGTTCTCGGAAATCTGACCGACAGCCTTGTTGATGACGTTGACCTGCACCTTCTCCGTAGAGAGCTTGAGGAACGAGTCGCTGAGGGCCTCGATACTTCCGTCGGTGTCGCCCTTGACGATAATGTTGAGCTCGTGGAACTCGCCCAGGGCGATGCGGTGGGAGATGTCGTCGAGCGTAAACTTCTTCTGTGTGCGCAGTCCCTGCTCGCGCTGCAGTTGCAGTCGCTTATTGGCAATGTCGCGGGCCTCCTGCTCGGTGTCGAGCACGTGGAACGTGTCGCCAGCCGTCGGGGCACCGTTAAGTCCGAGAATGATGGCGGGCTCTGCCGGACGGGCCTCGGTGATGCGTTGGTTGCGCTCGTTGAACATGGCCTTGATGCGGCCGTAGCTGGTTCCGGCAATGACGTTGTCGCCCACGCGCAGCGTACCGTTGGAAACGAGCACCGTGGAGACGTAGCCGCGGCCCTTGTCGAGCGACGACTCGATGATGGAGCCTGTGCCCTTGCGGTTGGGGTTGGCCTTGAGGTCGAGCATCTCGGCTTCGAGCAGCACCTTCTCGAGCAGGTCTTGCACGCCGATGCCCTTCTTAGCCGAAATCTCCTGACACTGGTACTTGCCGCCCCACTCCTCGACGAGCAGGTTCATCTGCGAGAGGTCTTCGCGAATCTTGTCGGGGTTGGCACCGGGCTTGTCGATCTTGTTGATGGCAAACACCATCGGCACGTTGGCAGCCTGGGCATGGGCGATGGCCTCCTTGGTGGTGGGCATCACGCTGTCGTCGGCGGCGATGATGATGATGGCGATGTCGGTGACCTGTGTACCACGGGCACGCATGGCGGTGAAGGCCTCGTGGCCCGGGGTGTCGAGGAAGGTGATGCGGCGGCCGTCTTCGAGCTTCACGTTGTAGGCACCGATGTGCTGGGTGATGCCGCCGGCCTCTCCGGCAATGACGTTGGTCTTGCGGATGTAGTCGAGCAACGAGGTCTTACCATGGTCGACATGTCCCATGACGGTGACGATGGGCGAGCGCGAGATGAGGTCGTTCTCGTCGTCTTCTACCTCGCTGACGGCCTCCTGCACCTCGGCGCTGACGTATTCGGTCTTGAAGCCGAACTCGTCGGCCACGAGGTTGATGGTCTCGGCATCCATGCGCTGGTTGATAGACATCATGATACCCACCGACATCAGCGTCGAGATGACCTGCATGACGGAGATGTCCATCATGGTGGCAAGCTCACTGACGGTGACAAACTCGGTCAGTTTGAGCGTCTTGCTCTCCTTGCGCTCGGCCTTGGCCTCCTGCGCCAGCTTCTCCTGAACAGCCTCGCGCTTCTCCTTGCGGTACTTGGCACCTTTCTTGTTCTGGTTCTGCTTGTTGGTGAGGCGGGCAAGCGTCTCCTTAACCTGGCGTGCAACGTCTTCCTCGTTCACTTCGAGCGGACGCTGGTTGCGGTTCTTCTTCTTTTTCTTACCGGCGTTCTTGCCTGCGGCAGCCTGCTGGTTCTTGTTGCTCTCGGCCTGCTTGGCGGCAGCGTTGATGTCGACACGCACCTTGTTGATGCGCTCGCGCTTCTTCTTGCCGTCGCGTTGCTGCTGGGCTTTCTCCTCGCGCTCCTTGCGCTTCTCCTCCTTACTCTTTTTCTTCGGACGAGTGCTTTGGTTGATGGAGTCGAGGTCAATCTTGCCCAGCACAGTCACCTTCTGAGCTTTGAGAGCCTTCTTCTCGGCCTTGGTGGTGAAGATTTCCGGCCCTTCGTTGGCGGGCTCCTTCTCAGCTTCAGGGGCTACGGGAACTACCGGAGTCGCCGGGGGTTCCGGTTTCTCTGGAGTTTCTGGAGCTGCCGGCTTTTCCGGGGCTACCGGTTTCTCAGGGGTTGCCTGTTTCTCTGGAGCTGCCGGGGTTTGCGGCTTTTCTTCCTTCTTCGGCTCTTTGGGCTCCTCGGTTTTGGGTTTTTCCTCGACTACCTTCTTCTCGGGCTTTGGGCTGACGGCAGCAGCCACTTCTTTCTTCGGTTGCTCAGCTTTCTCGGGAGCAGCAGACTCCTTTTCTGCCGGCTTTTTGCCAATGCTGTCGAGGTCGATCTTGCCTATCGGCTTGAACTGCACCTGTGGTGTGCTCTTAAGCAGGTCTTCAGCTCGGTTCTCCTTGGGCTCGGCAGGGCGTTTCTTCTCTTTCGGCTTCTTGGGGAACAGTTTGGCGGCATCTTTCTTCACGTCTTGGTCGCTCTTGAAGGCCTCGACGAGGGCGCCATACTGTTCGTCGCTGAGCTTGAAGTTAAGATCGCTCTTCACTTCGCCCAGTTCTTTTCTTTTCTCAAGGAAATCAACTGCCGTTTGAAGTCCTATGTTGAGTTCTCGAATTGCTTTGTTTAATCTGATGCTCATCTATTTTATTTCTTTTAGTCGCTACGCTTTGAATAAGACAGGCTGCGTCTCAACAATTTTGAGTAAGCTCGATTGTCTTCGACTTGCACTGTCTTTGTAAAAGCGCTAAAGCGAGTCCGATTTTACGATTTACGATTTGACTATTTATTTTGCAATTTGGTTATTTCCCAGTTTTCGTTCCCGTTCTCAGCTAAAAACTAAAAACTGATAACTAAAAACTGATAACTAAAAACTGATAACTAAAAACTGATAACTAAAAACTGATAACTAAAAACTGATAACTAAAAACTGATAACTAAAAACTAAAAACAACTTACTCAAATTCGGCACGCAGTACGTCGAGCAGATGGTCGACGGTCTCTTCTTCGAGGTCGGCCTTCTCGACGAGCATCTCGCGCGGAGCGTTGAGCACGGCTTTGGCAGTGTCGAGACCGATGGCCTTGATAGCATCGATAATCCACTGGTCAACCTCGTCGGCAAACTCGTCGAGATAGATGTCCTCGTCGGCTTCTTCGTCGGCCACTTCGCGGAAGACGTCGATGGTAAACTCTGTAAGCATGGAGGCCAGCTTGATGTTGAGACCTCCGCGGCCGATGGCCAGACTCACTTCCTGCGGGTGGAGGAACACCTCGGCCTTGTGCTCTTCTTCGTTGATGTTGATGCTGCTGATGTGGGCAGGGCTGAGTGCACGCTGGATGAAGAGCTTGATGTTGCTGGTGTAGTTGATGACGTCGATGTTCTCGTTGCAGAGTTCGCGCACGATGCCGTGAACGCGGCTACCCTTCACACCGACGCAAGCGCCTACGGGGTCGATGCGCTCGTCGTAGCTCTCGACAGCCACCTTGGCACGCTCGCCCGGCATGCGGGCAATGCGCTTGATGGAGATGAGTCCGTCGTTGATTTCGGGCACTTCGGCCTCGAGCAACCGTTGCAGGAAGACGGGACTGGTGCGCGAAAGGATGATTTTGGGGTTGTTGTTCTCGTTATCTACGCGGTGGATGACGGCACGAATGGTCTCGCCCTTGCGGTAGTTCTCGTTGGGAATCTGCTCCGACTTGGGCAGGATGAGCTCGTTGCCTTCGTCGTCGAGAAGAAGCACTTCGCGCTTCCATGCCTGATAGACTTCGCCCGAGACAACCTGGCCGATGCGGTCCTTGTACTTGTTGTAGAGCGAGTCATGCTCCAGTTCGAGCACTTTCGAGGCGAGTGTCTGGCGCAGGTTGAGGATGGCGCGGCGGCCGAACTTGGCAAAGTCGACCGGCTCGGAAACTTCCTCGTCGATTTCGTAGTCGGGTTCAATCTTCTGTGCTTCCGAGAGGCTGATTTCCTTGTTCTCGTCCTGCACTTCGCCGTCGGGAACGACGATACGGTTGCGATAGATTTCAAAGTCGCCTTTGTCGGGGTTTACGATGACATCGAAGTTTTCGTCGCTGCCATAGATCTTAGCGAGCACGTTGCGGAAACTTTCTTCCAGCACGCTCACGAGCGTGGTACGGTCGATGTTCTTGGTTTCCTTGAACTCCTTGAACGTGTCGATCATGCTCACGGTTTGTTTTTTTGCTGCCATAGCTTTTTCTTGTTTTTTATTAATTATATTGTTTTTCTGATTTTCTTACTTGAAGCTGATGAGGTATTTGGTGTACTTCACGCTGTCCATGTCGTAGTCGTGGTCGACTTCCATGAGCTGAGGACGCTTCTTGCCTTCCACCTTCACCTTTTCTTCGGCGGTGACGGTGAAGTGGCGACCTTCGACAGCTTTGAGAATGCCTTTGCATTTCGTGCCGTCGGCGGCAAGCACCTCGACGGGTTTGCCGATGTGGTTGACATATTGCTGCTCGACCTTGAAAGGCTGACCGATGCCGGCCGAACCCACCTCAAGCTCGTAGTCCTGCTCGTCGCGGCTCAGGTGTTCTTCGATGTAGCGGCTCAGGGCCACACAGTCTTCTATCCATACACCGTCGGCATGGTCTATTTCTACGACGATGCGGTCGGTAGCATCTGTTTCCACGTCAACGAGGAAGTAGTCTTTGTCTTTCAGCCACTCCTCTACAATCTCTTTTACGATGTTCTTGTCTATCATAAATGTAATTATTAAAAGAGAATGAGGAACTCTCGTCGGAGTCCCTCATTCCACTGAACGGGTGCAAAGGTACGCATTTTCCTTCATTCAGCCAAACTTTTCGGGCTTTTTCTTTGCTAAAGGACAGAAAATGTGATATTTGCACGATTTTTATGTGTGCTTCGAACTGTCTATTTTGACTTTAGCGGCATAGAACCCAGCTGACGGCCGTTCACGTCGAAGGCCTTGATGACTGCATAGCGGCCGCCCTCGTCATAGTAGGCGTAGCTTGCCACAAGCAGGTTGCCCTCTTCGGGGTCGAACCCCACAAAGCCGCTGCTGCACGGCAGCATGATGGCGCGGCCCGTCTTCACGTCGACGATGCTTGTCGAGAGATTGTGATAGTCGGGCAGTGTGCCGCATACGACAAGTGTGGGCTGCTCGGCATAGGACCAGATTTTCACGAAGTCGATATAGGGAATGTCGCTGCCGTTGATTTTGTTCACGCGGGTGATATCGTATTCGGCTTTCGGGTTACATTGGAACAACCGGCGCGAACGTTTCGTCGTCTTGTCGAACACCCACACCGAGACCTGCGCCAGCTCAAAATCTGCTTCGTCGCCCTCGCGGTCGGTATTCAGATAGACGGCCATCGACTCGTCTTCGTCGGCCAGCTTGGCCGTTGCGGGAATACCCGACGGATTCTGGGCAACAGCTTGCAGTCCGCCAAATAGTATCGCTGAAATCAGGAAAATAAATACTCTTTTCTTCATAATCATTCGATTTAGTTCTATAATTTGACGGCAAAGATAGAAAATTATTTGTAAATCATGCGCTATAATTCATATTTTATTTTTATCTTTGCCGAAAAATAAACCATCTTATCAAAGGAATATGCGAGTAATACTTTCTATACTGATGGCATTAATGACCACTATGGGTTGCATGGCGCAATCCAACAACCAGGCAAACGACAAGGAGCCTATTGTCCCGACAGGACGGCTCACCCATTTTGAATATGTCTATCTCTCGTCGGGCAAGTATCCCGTTGAACGGGCAAAGGTTGACAGCGACGGCAAAGGCGGATACACCGCAACCTACCTCAACAAGACCGGCAACCCGAAGTTCGACAGCCTCACGGTGAAGGCCAATGCCGAAATAGCCAGCCGTGTGCAGGAGATGATTCTTGAGCGGGCACGCAAGCAGCGCATGAGCGGAGAGTTTACGCGAATAAAGGGTGTGAGCTACGGACAGAAGGAACTCTTCACCGCCGTGTTCGACTCGGGCGAAGAACTGAAGATGGAAGGCTTGCTGCATGACTTCAAGCTGAATCCCATCGTCAATGTCGTGCGCGACTTCGTGGCCGACGGTCGCCGACAGCTAAAGCTCGAAGCCTATAAAAGCCTCGCCGACAATACCCATTGGTATGACGGCAACCAGAGTTTCCTCTGTTTCATGGACAACGGGCGTATTGAGGTGGCCGACGAAAAAACGTTCACCGACGACGGAATGTTGTTCTACATCAATGCCAAGACCAAGCCCATGACCGTCACGCGTCGGTCGGCCGGCAATCCCATCGCGCTGAAAGCCACGGTCGGCAGTCGCGTCAGCCACGAGCAGATTGACGGCTACGACCTGCTCGTCTTCCGCAACCCGCAGGGTGGAGTCACCGATGTGCTCATCCGTCACGAATCGGAGTTCGAGAGTGAGAGTATGGAGCGATGCATAGAGCGCGACTACATGGAACAGCTCGACGGACTCTACGAGCACGAGAAAGGGAAATCGGTCTTCGGCAAAGGCGACTTCCTGCCCAAGGGTGAGTATATACATGGCGACCCGGGCAGCTATAAATTTGCCTATGGTCCTTATCCGGAGTACGGTATCAAGAATGGCGACAACCTGCACGACTATATCGTCTTTGGCGAGGGTCGCATCAAGAACAACCCTGTGCCTGCATACATCATCAACGAGAAAGGCGAGAAAGAGCTACCGCCTCCCGGCTACGGCGGACATGCCTCTATTGCCGGTCCCATCGTGTGGAAGGTAAAGCTTTCCACCTACGGACTCTCGTGTGAGATTACGCGTCAGGAAGAGTATGTGGACCACAACCCCGACTTCCCGCAGAAGTTTGAGCTGCGTCGCACGATGAGCCCGTATGCCGACAGTCGCGGCATCTACGAGATTGCCTCGCGCCGGCCGCTTACCCGCGCCATGCTCAAGCGCTATCCGAAGGCAGCACTGCGCATCATGCGCAACGAAATCCTCGCCCGTCATGGCTACACCTTTGCCAATGCCGAGTTGAAGGCTTACTTCTCGAAACAGCCGTGGTATAAGCCCACGAACAACCAGAACCCCAAGCTTTCGGAAATAGAAAAGCTCAACACCAGCCTCATCAAGACCATCGAGGCAGAGAAGTGAGATGGCGCTTTGCTAATGAATAATGAATAATGAGTAAATATAAAAAGATGAAAAGAAAAATAAACTATTTCGCAACCACCCTCTTTCTTGCCGCTGCGATGGCTTCGTGCACCGGCGACAAATTCCACATCAACGGCAACATCACCGACGCTCAGGACTCGGTGCTCTATCTGGAGAACATGAGTCTGAACGGCCCCGTCGCCATCGACTCGGTGAAGCTCGACGCCAGCGGCAGCTTCGATTTTGCCGTCGATGCCAACGATGCCCCAGAGTTCTACCGCCTGCGAATCGATCGTCAGTTAATCAGTCTGTCGGTCGACTCAACCGAGACCGTCAGTGTGAAGGCTTCCTATCCCGTCATGTCGTCCGCCTACGAGGTCACAGGCTCGGAGAACTGTGCAAAAATTAAGGAGCTCGCCCTCTTGCAGATGCAACTGCAACAGCAGGTCAACGCCATCGTGAAAAAACCGCAACTGGGCATTGAAGCGGTGAACGACAGCATCGACAAAATCATCGTGCCCTACAAGGAGAACATCAAGCGCAACTACATCTATCGCGAGCCCATGAAATCGTATGCCTACTATGCGCTCTTCCAGACCATCGTCGTCGGACCGGCCGAGGCTCTCATCTTCAATCCCCGCAACTCGGAAGACGACGTGAAGGCCTTTGCCGCCGTTGCCACTTCGTGGGACTCGTTCCATCCGAATGCCGAGCGAGGGAAGAATCTGCACAACATTGCGCTCGAAGGCATGAAGAACATCCGTATCGTCAGGGCCAAGGCCAACGAGACCATCAGCGCCGACAAGGTGAACACCGAGGGAAACATCGAGATAGCCCTCACCGACAACCGTGGCATCACCCGCCGATTGTCAGAGCTGAAGGGCAAGGTGGTGTTGCTCGACTTCCACATCTTTGCCACCGACGAGTCGGCCAAGCGCATCATCCTTCTGCGCGAGCTCTACGATAAGTATCACGACCGCGGACTTGAAATCTACCAGGTGTCGGTCGACAGCGACGAGCACTTCTGGAAGACGAAGACCGCCGCACTGCCCTGGATATGCGTGCGAGCCACTGCCGACGACGATGTGCTGCAACTCTACAACGTGCAGTCCATCCCCATGTTCTATCTGCTCGGCAGAGACAACACGGTGCAGAAGCGCGACCTTCAAATTAAAGACCTCGAATCCGAGATACAGGCCTTGCTGCAGAAGTGAAAAGTGATAAGTGAAAAGTGATAAATCTCCATTAGCATGTTAACGCGGCACGCCGCGTCCCTACAAAACTAAAAACAGAAAACTGAAAGGTGAGTAGCGAGAAGTTAGCGTTAGTGTTGTTGTTGGCGTTGTCGTCGGCCGTGCAGGCGCAGACCTTCGATATCGAGAAGCGTAGCGACAGCCTCTATGTGCTGACGCTCGCCACCGACACCACGCGCAGCGAGTGGCCGTTGGCCTATCCCGCCTATCAGTTCCAGACGGGCGACGTCGATGGTGACGGCAAGGAGGATGTCATGGTGGGTGTGGTGAAGACCACACGCTACGACCCTCAGGTGGGACGCCGCATCTTCATCTTCAAGCAGAAGCGTGGAAAGATTCGCCCCCTCTGGATGGGCACGCGGCTCGGCGGACAGCTCATCGACTTCTGCTACAGCGACGGCACCATCATCGCCCTCGAGGGCATGGGCAGCCACAAGTATGCCGTCAGTCAGTACGAGTGGGACACGTTCGGAATGACCTACGTGCAGTCGTTTATCCGTGAAACCGATTATGAAAATGCTTACAAAATATTTAACAACTATGAAAAAAAACATCATCCTCTCTTTGATGCTCATGCTGACCCTCAGCATCGTAGCACAGGACAAGACTAGTACGATATTGCCCGGAAAAGGACGTATCGATGTGGAGAAGCTGAACAAGGACATCAACCTGAATCAAGACATCTCCAAACTCTCAGTGAGCGAGTTGCGCGTCTTGCGTAACGCCTTCGCTGCCCGTCAAGGCTACTGCCTTATGGATGCCGACCTGCGCCACATCTACAATCAGACTACGTGGTATAACCGGTTGATGTGGATGCGAGCAGAGCAGTGGGACCCTGAAAACGATGTCGAGGTTCCCGAGATGGCTCCTGTCACTTTCACACCAGCCGAGCAGGCCTTCATCGACAAGCTTGCGAAGCGTGAGAACGAGCTGCTCAGCCAGAACTTCAAGGCCGGCAAGGGCAACATTGTCAACACCGGCAACATTGTCAACCCCTATCAGTTGGAGGCAATCGACCCGAAACTCTCGGCCGCTCTCGGCCGGCAGGGCTTCGCCATCGTGCCCAACAACTACCCGCAGCTGTTCCAGGTCTACGAGAAGAACGACTACTACGACTTCCCCAGCTTTGTCACCACCGACCTCTTCCTGCAAGTCTATCACCTCTATTTCGACTGTCTCTTGCGCAAGGTTGAGCAAGAGAAGCTGTCGCCCGTGATGGAGGACTTTGCACAGAAGATGTACCAGGAGATGATGGCCAAGGCAAAGACGGAGACCGACGCCGACATGGTCGACGCCGCCCTGCGCAACGCCACCTTCTTTGCTGTTGCCAGCGGACTCATCACCGGACTGCCCACGCCCGCGCTGCCCGGGAAGTGGATGGAGATGGCCAACAAAGAGCTGAAGAGCATCAACAGCTATCACGACGACTACTCGGAGTATCTGGGCTATGAAATGGCGCCGTTCGGCTACAGCCTGTTCCGCCCGCGCGGGCACTACACCCGCACGAAAGAGCTCGAGCGCTACTTCCGCGCCATGATGTGGATGCAGACCGCTCCTTTCGGCACCGACAGCAACGACCAGCTCAAGGCTGCCCTGCTCATGGCCGAGAGCATCGGAACGAACAAAACACTGAAAAAGGCCTACCTCAGTGTGTTCGACCCCATCACCTATCTCATGGGTGTGCCCGACAACATCACCATTCTTCAGGTCTACGACGAGATGCAGCGCCAGCACATCACCGCCGCGCAGGCCATTGCCGACCCCCAGAAGCTCGGAAGCCTGGCCGAGGCCATCGACCGCATCGGCGATGAGCAGACCCGCATCCGTCCGAAGTTTGAGCGCAGCAGCCACAACAAGATCAACCTCATGCCGCAGCGCTACCAGCCCGATGCCGAGGTGCTGCAGGAGATGGTCGACTACGACAACGAACCCACCCTGCGCGACGTGCCCAAGGGGCTCGACATCTTTGCCGCCATGGGTTCGTCGGCAGCCGAGCGCATCCTCATCGACGAGCTGAACGAAAGCAAGAAGTGGAAAGACTACACCCCCATGCTCAACAAGATGAAGCAGCGCATGGGCGAGATCGACTGGAACGCCTGCGTCAGCAACAAGTGGGTCGATGCCATCTACACTAACACACAGGCTCCTGCCGGTGCACCCTACTTCATGCTCACCCCGCAGTGGGACAAGAAGAGCCTCAATGCCTCGCTCGCCTCGTGGGCCGAGCTGAAGCACGACGCCATCCTCTACGCCAAGCAACCCATGGGAGCCGAGTGTGGCGCAGGCGGACCGCCCGAGCCCGTCGTGAAAGGCTATGTAGAGCCCAACGTGCCGTTCTGGACCAAGGCCATCGCCCTCATCGATGCCACGAAGGACGTGCTTGCTGAGTACAACCTGACGACCGAAGAAATCGAAGACCTCAGCGACCAGGTGAAGGAGGAAGCCGAGTTCCTGCTCGAAATCAGTAAGAAGGAGCTGGCTGGCGAGACCATCAGCGAAGAGGAATACAACCAGATTGAGACCATCGGCGCATCGTTCGAGAACCTCTCGCTCGCTCTCGTGAAAGACAAAGACCAGGAACTGATGAATTGGAACGACGTGCAGGGAGCCGACAAGTACATGGCGCTCGTGGCCGATGTCTATACCGCCAATGCCGACAACAACCCCGAGAAGAGCATCCTCTACGAGGCTGTGGGTCGTGCCGACGAGATTTACGTTGTCGTAGAAATCGACGGCTATCTCTATCTCACCCGCGGCGCCGTCTTCTCCTATCGCGAGTTCAGAGAGGACATCGGTGCGCTGCGGCTTACCGACGAAGACTGGCAGCAGCTGCTCAAGAAGCAGCCCCGCAAGGGCGTGCCCTCGTGGATGAACGAGATTATCGTTCCGCTCGACAACCTGCCACAAGAGAACGATGAAGTATTTTATAGCACTGGCTGTTAGCATCATCTTCACCGGCGACATCCTGCTCGACCGAGGTGTGCGCCGGCAAATAGAAACGTCGGGGGTGGAGTCGCTCTTCGCCCCCGACGTTGATTCGCTTTTCCGGCAGGCCGACGTCGTGGTGGGCAACCTCGAGTGTCCCGTCACCCGCGTGGAGGCTCCCGTGCAAAAGCTCTACTGCTTTCGCGGCGAACCCCAGTGGCTCGACGCACTGAAGGCTCATGGCTTCACCCATCTCAACATGGCCAACAACCACACCGTGGACCAAGGTCGGCGCGGGTTGCGCGACACGTGGCAGAACGTCAGTCGGGCAGGCATGGTGCCCGTGGGTACGGGCGAGAACATGGCCGAGGCGTCGCGCCCCGTGCTGCTCGCGTCGGCGCCGCGCGAGGTGTGGCTCGTCGCCTCGCTGCGCATGTCGCTCGAGAATTTCCCTTTCCTCAAAGACCGGCCCTGCGTCAGTCAGCTGCCCTTCGACAGTCTTGTGACTCAGGTGCAGCGCCTGCGGGCAGAAAAGCCCCGTGCCGTCATCGTGGTCAGCCTGCACTGGGGTGCCGAGCATACGCTCAAGCCTATGCCGCAGCAGCGACAGCAGGCCCGTCGGCTCATCGACGCCGGTGCCGACCTGCTCGTCTGCCATCACACCCACACCCTGCAGACCGTGGAGGAATACCGAGGCAAGCGCATCTACTACAGCATCGGCAATTTCATTTTCGACCCGTCGCAGCCCGTCAACCGCCAGTCCTGCGTCGTGCGGCTCAACGTCACCGCCGACGACCTCAGCGTAGAGACCTTGCCCGTCACTATCGACAACTGCACCCCGCGACTGCAAGGCGAAACGAGAATGGAGTAAAACCTTATGTTAATGAAACTTAAATCCTGACGGAATTTTTTAACAAATTCTGTCGGGATTTTTTTGCGTTTTAGCCGAGTGAAAGATATATCTTTCAAAAGTTGAAAGGTTGAAAGGTTGAAAGGTTGAAAAGTCTGAATTGTGAAAGATATATCTTTCGCCTTGCAAAAGACCGTGTTTTGGAGTGCAAAAGACAAGCTTTCGGAAGTTGAAAGCTTAGCTTTCGCAAGTGAAACGTATATCTTTCGCATGTAGGGACGCGGCGAGCTGCGTTAAAAATTGAATTAACTGCTTGGGCGACAATGGATTAGGTAAAATCGGGGAAAGTGGCAAAAAACGGCGTTTTTTGAGTGCGTGGAGGGTTGTGGTGGAAAATTTTTGAAATATGAAGTTAAAAGGAAAAATGCAAATGTTAATTTATGTATTTTTCCAATGGAAGAAAATGAACTGAACTTGTTGCCAACCGACGTAAAGGCAGTTGGCAGTTAGGGGGATGGGTGGCGGAGATGCTATTCGAAGTGGATGGTGCCGAAGAAGTCGGGACGATGGAAGTCGGGTGTTGGTGTGTTTACAGGGCTCCACGAAAGGAAGTGAGGGCGGTGCAGCTTGTCGCCGCATTTGTAGAAGTTGCAGCGCATGGTTTTTCCTGAGAGGCTGGCGATGTGGTGGCGGAAGAAGGCGCTGACGGGGATGATGATTTCCTGCTGCCAGTGGTATTCGCCTTGTGAGAGCGGTATTCGGCTGTGGGCGAAGGTGGTTTTCCGCGCGATGCTGTTCAGTGTTTCCGGCGTGGCTGGCTGACGGTTCTCGCGCTCGGGACCGACGGCGGCGAGCAGCGTGCCGATGCAGTTACATTCAAAATTGTAGTAAAGGCCGTCGGCATCGGGTGCAACGAAAAACTCGCAGCATGAGTCTTCCCAGACGCGACCGCCGTCGTGCAGGGCTTCGGCGCGGATGCTGGTTTCTTCCACGTCGAACTGTATGACGATGTGGGTGTCGGTGTGGGCAATCCTGAACTTCGCTTCGGGGTGATAGGGATAGTCCTGTGCCCAGTTTGCCACTGCCAACTCGTTCCAGCCGACCTGGTGTCGGTCGAGCCATTGCGATGTGGTGCCGGCTGTCGGTGGCTGGCCGGTGATGTGTCTTGCGGTTATTTTCATTTCTCGAAGTTTTCAATGAATGATGTTATTCGTTCTTTGTTTTCCGCGATGCGTCTGAATAGCTGGAGCTGATTGCGTGTGCGGACGAGGTTGTGGGCAGGATATTGCGTCTTGTAGTAGGTGTCGCCGTTGAGGTAGTCGGTGAGGAACCTCACGGCTTGCATCATGGGGAACAGTGCCACGGCAAAGGGCAGCATGCTGATTTCCTGCGGTGTGAGAAACTGGTGTGCGTGCTTGAGATAGCCGCGGGTGAATGCCTCGAAGATGTCGTGCCGGAACTGCACTTTCTCTACCTCGGGCGAGTCTTCAGCCACGGTGTTAGCTGCTGTTCGGAGAAAATCGCCGTAGTCGGAGAAGACGAAGCTTGGCATGACGGTGTCGAGGTCGATGACGCACAACACGTTGCCGTCTTCGTCGAACAGCATGTTGTTCACCTTGGTGTCGCAGTGGCAGATGCGCTTGGGCAGCTTGCCTTCGCGGTAGAGCTGCTCGGCGTGGCACATCTCTTCGGCATGTCGGCTGATGAGGTCCAGCTCTTTGCTCACTTCGCCGAGCCGGCCAGCATTGTCGGTGAGCACGGCGTCCTTTAGTTGTGTCATGCGCAGTTCCATGTTGTGGAAGTCGGGGATGGTCTCGCCAAGTGAGTGTTCCACGTCGACGAGCATCTGCTCGAAGTGTCCGAAGGCGGCTCCTGCCTGGTAGGCGTTGTCGGGAGTCACCTCGTTGCGGGTGTGGGAGCGTGGGATGAACACGGAGACGCGCCAGTAGCCGGTGGACTCGTCGCGCCACCATGTCTTGCCGTTGTCGGCAGGCACGAAGCGCAGCACTTTTCGTTCAATGTCGGTCTCGCCCTGTTGCTGCAGTTTTTTTCTGATGTGACGGGTGACGATTTCAATGTTGCGTTGCAGGAGTTCCACGTCTTGAAAAACATGATGGTTGATGCGTTGCAGCACGTAGTCGGGGGCTTCGGCCTCGATGGTTGTCGCCTTGAAAGTGTCGTTGATAAGTCCTTCGCCCATCGCGGCAACAGTCTGCACCGTTCCCTGAAGGCGGAAATGGCGCATGACGGCTGTTAAGTTGTTTTTTTCCATTTTTCGGTTAGTGTAATGTTGGTTATCCTGATTGTTGATAGCTCTTGTCTCTTAGGTTGAAGGCTCGTCGGCATCGGCTGCGAAAACATATTTTGGCGAGTTGCCGTATTTGTTCTGTTCTTTTTTTCCGTCGATGAGCAGAAGAATGATGAAGGCGACGTTCATCACGCTGAAGGCAATGCAGATTGTCCAAAAAAGTGTGTTGTCGCCGGGAAAGGCAATTTGCATGACAATGTATTGGAAGAACCGCTGCGGATTGATGAGCAGGGGAATGCAGGCGGCCACCGGCAGATAGCCCAGGATGCTCCACAGTCCGCTGAGCCCGATGTCGTGCAGGCGACGGACGGCGACGGGGAGAAAGAGTAGGATGCCAATAAATTCGACAGCGAAGAAAGCCATCAAGAGGCCGACGCTTTTGATGGCTCCGGTGTTCAACAGTGCATTCCCTATCAAGGTGAAGATGTAGAACATGATGTAGGGATACCAGTACTCGGCACGTCGGGCGCGTCCCTTAAAGCAGAACAGCTTATGGGCCCAGGCTGCAACAGCATCCTTGAAGGTAATGTTGATAGCTTGGTACATAGAAAAACTTATTTGAAGGTAATGTTGATAGCTCGGTACGTGGCAAAAAACTTAAATGCTGAAGAAGGCGTAGAAGTAAATGACGGCGGCCCACGTGCGGTTCCTCATGTTGCGGGCTTCGCCGATGCGACGGCCCTCTTTGTAGATGTCGCCGCTGGAGCGCACCTCGCCCACGCGACGGCCCTCCTCGTAGATGTCGCCGTTGGAGCGAATCTCGCCCACGCGTCGGCCGTTCTTATAGACGTCGCCGTTGGAGCGAATCTCGCCTGTGCGTCGGCCGTCGACGTAAATATCGCCGTTGGAGCGAATCTCGCCTGCACGACGCCCGTTGATGTAGACGTCGCCGTTGGAGCGCACCTCGCCCACGCGTCGGCCTTCATAGTAGATGTCCATGGCCCCTGAGGCCTCCCCCGACCCCTCCGAAGGGAGGGGGGAAGCAGTCGGGCTGCTCGTCAGTACTCCCCTCTCTTTGGAGGGGTTGGGGGAGGCTGTGGGATACGACGTGGTGGTGCGTGTCGGGGTGTATACGCCGCCTGTGGTCGGGTAGGTGCCAGTGTTGCCGGTGAGCACGTCGACGGCTGTGCCCACAACGTTGCTGAGGGGGTACATGGAGTTGGGTATCGAACCGCACGATGTAGCTACGGCGGAGAATCCTAGACAGTAGATGACGGATAATATAATCTTTTTCATATCAGTTTTCACTTATCACTTCTTAATCTCTCGCAGAAAGCGCAGAAATAACAGAAATTACCAATTTCACTTTTTACTTTTTCACTTTTTTACCTTTTCACCTTTTCACCTTTTCAGAAGCTTTTCAGCCAGGCTTTGATGTTGAGCAGCATCTCGATGTGGAAGCGGAAGGTGGGGCGGATGCCGTAGCCGTGGCCGCCGGTGGGGTAGACGTAGAGCGAGGCGGGCACGTCGTGGCGGTAGAGCTCGGTGTAGTAGCTCACGCCGTTGTTGGGCTCCACCACGTCGTCATCGTCGCTGAGGATGATGAGGGCACGCGGCGTGTTACGGCTCACCTGCAGGTCGTTGGAGTAGTTGCGCTCTTCGCTCTTCGTGGTGTAGCTGCTCAGGAAGTTGTCGTGCGAGCCTTTGTGGGTGTAGCCGGGCTGCATGGAGATGACGGGGTAGAAGAGAATCTGGAAGTCGGGACGGGCGTCGCCCTTGCTATGCGTGGCGAGCGTTGAGGCGAGGTGTCCGCCGGCAGAGAATCCCATGATGCCCACGTCGTTGGGACTGATGTTCCAGCCCTCGGCATTGGCGCGCACCAGTCGCATGGCTTGCTCGGCGTCGCTGATGGGTACCTGACAGTTGCCGTGGGGCATGCGGTATTTGAGCACGATGGCTGCCACGCCCTGATTGGCAAAGAAGGGTCCCCAGTCGTAGCCCTCGTGGTCGATGGCGAGGTGCTCGTAACCTCCGCCCGGACAGATGACGATGGCACGGCCGGTGGCGCGTTTGGCCTCGGGCAGGAAGACGCGCAGCGAGGCCATGTCTTCGGCGTCGCTGCTAACCACGCGCGGGTCGCCGTTCCACAGGTCGACGTCGAACGTGCGCTGTGCAAAGGTGAATACTGCCGACTGAAGGGCAAAGACGAATATCAATATGCGTTTCATAATTTTATGTATTTTTACTTTTTCACTTTTCACTTCTTACTTATCACTCTTCACTTCTTAAAAGCTCTCGAGCCAAGCCTGCAGGTCGAGCTCCATCTCGAAGTGGTAGGCAAACTCTTTCTGCGAGCCGAAGCCGTGGCCGCCGTCGGGATAGACCAGCAGGGTGGCCGGCACCTTCTGGGCTTGCAGGGCCTTGAAGTAGTTGAGGCCGTGGAGCGCAGGCACCACGGTGTCGTCGTTGGCCAGCAGGATACAGGCGCGTGGGGTGTTCCTGCTCACGCGGAGGTCGCTGCAATACTGCTCCTCATCTTTCTCCTTCACCTTTTTCTTCTTGCCGAAGAAATTGTCGTGCGACTCGATGTGTGTAGCGCCCTTCACCATGGAGATGACGGGATAGAACAGAATCTGGAAGTCGGGACGCGCGTCGGCAGGCGCTTGCGTGGCAACCACCGAGGCGAGGTGTCCGCCCGCCGAGGAACCCATGATGCCCACGTCGCGCGGATTGACTTTCCAAGCTGCCGCCTTCTTCCTCACATAACGGATGGCCTGCTCGGCATCGCTGATGGGAACCTCCTTCTTGCCGCGCGGCAACCGGTATTCGAGCACGATGGCGGCAATGCCCCGGTTGTTGAAGAAAGGCACCCAGCCTGTGCCCTCGTTGTCGATGGCCAGCCCGGCATAGCTTCCGCCCGGACAGATGACCACGGCGCGACCCGTGGCAATGCTGTCGGCAGGCAGATAGACGTGCAGCCGCGCTTTGTCGCCCTTCTCCACGCTCTTCACGCGTGGCGAGCCGCCCCACAGGTCAACGTCGATAGCCTTGACGTCGCCCGACGCGTAGGATTGCTGCGCAGGGCAGAACGTAGTCGTCGTCAGCAAGGCTGCTGCAAGGCTGAGTATTTTCGTTAAATGAATCATGCTCATAGTGTTAACCTTAACTATCGTCTTAACTCCTTAACTCCTAAAATGTTTATTTTTTGACAATTTTTGCAAAGATAACGATTTTTTTTGTAATATTGCACTTTGAAAAGAAGATACATATAACATTTAACATTGAAGGTTGAACATTTAACATTTTGCATGATTTTTAGAGGGAAGGCTACGGGGGGGCGAGCTTCGCTCGGGATGGAGAGGATAGTTCTCCATTTGCCACCCCTATCGTCTTAACTCCTTAACTCCTTAACTCCTGATAATTGATTTATGAAAGAGAAATTCCGTTTTTGTCCGGTTTGTGGCTCGTCGGCATTTGCTGCAAACAGTGTGAAAAGTCTGCGCTGCGACCACTGCGGCTTCGAGCTGTTCGTCAATGCGAGCGCGGCCTATGTGGCGCTCATCTACGACGACCAAGGCCGGCTGCTGGTGGTGCGGCGACGTTGTGAGCCTGCCAAGGGCACGCTCGATCTGCCCGGAGGCTTTGCCGATGCCGGAGAGACCGCCGAGGCGGGCGTGGCCCGCGAGGTGAAGGAAGAGACCGGGCTCCACGTGACCGCCGTGCGCTTCCTGTTCAGCCTGCCCAACCTCTATCGCTATAGCGGCGTCGACATCCCCACGCTCGACCTCTTCTTTGCCTGCCAGGTGAGCGACCTCGCCACGCTCCATGCCGGCGACGACGCCGCCGAAGTGCTCTGGCTCCGCCCCGACCAGCTCCGCCCCGCCGACTTCGGCCTCCCCTCCATCCGCCAAGCCGTCGAAAAGTTGAAATTAGCAGCGGAAGAACACGGAGGGACACGGAATTAAATTCCGTTTTCATTTACTTTTTCTTCGCATCAAACTTATAGTTAAAAGTAAGCGACACGTAGTGGTGCAGGAACGAACTGCCGCCCTCGGTGCGAGAGGTTGCCGTGACATCGCTGAAGTTGTTGGTTGAACGGTTAAGGAGGTCTTGGGCATAGAGCATGAGGCTTGCCTTGTTCTTCATAAACTTGTAGCTGACACGGGCATTGAGCAGGAAACGGTTGGTGTTCATCGCATCAGACATATAGCCGCGGTCGAGAAAGAAGTCGGGAATGAACTGAAACTCCCAAGTTTTCAATTTGTAGCTAAAGGTGAATGCGGCACGGTAGTTGTAGATGTTCTGCCGTGACTGGTTACCGTTGCTATAGGTGTAGCGATGCCAGTTGAAGTTTTGCCCGAGGAACAAGAAGAAAGCTCCATTGGAGTATTGCAGGTTCAGGCGCTCGGAGAAATCAGAGCTGCGCTGACGGTTGTAGGTGATGCCCGTAGCATCATCCACCAGTGTCATGATGCCGTATGACTGGCCGTAGCCTTCAGAGATGTCGTTCCTGATATGGAAGCCTTCGCCAAGGTCGCGTTCGTAACTGAGGCTGGCTCCCCAACGCTCACCGCCCCTGACATTCTGTTTCTGGGCGCAGTAGGCTCCCGTCAGTGAGTTATAGTGGAGGATGGTGCCGATGGGATTGTAGTTTTTGCTATAGTTCACGGAGAAGTTCAGCACTTGGCTGGCGTGGGTGAGCATCGAGGAAATGTCGAGGCTGGCACTCAGCGTGTGAGAGGTCTTTAGGTCGGGATTGCCCAGCGTGACATAGAGCGGATTAGTGTCGTCTCGATAGCCTATGCAGTCAATGAGGTCGGGACTGTAGGACGAGTAAGCGATGTGGCTGCTGAGCCGGGTCTGCTTTTGCAATCGGTAGGTCAGCTCCAGTGTGGGCGTGGCAAGCAGAAGAGTGCGACGTGCAAGGGTGTCGAGCCGCCCGCGTCGGTAATCCGTCTGCTCATGCCAATGGGTGAGGTTGAGCATGGGCTTTGCGCTGAATTTACCATGTGTGACGTTGGCTTCCAAATAGAGGGTGTTACGCCAAGTGTCATCATTGCGGCGCAAGCTGTTGGCAAGGTCGAGTGTGTCGGCACGATGTCGCTGTTCGTCGCGGAAGTTATTGTTGTAAGCGGTTTGCCAACTAACCATTGCAGATAGGCTCTTGCCAAAAGCACGTCGGACCTGCACACTGGCTTCGGCTGTGAGGTGGTGGGTAGGGGCGTGATAATGTTGGCGGTCGGTCTGAGCTGTTCCGCTTTGAAAATACTGGTATAAGCCCGTCGATTCTCCGTTACTCTTCTTGTTTTCGTATGTCAGTAAAGCCGATACACTGAGTTCGGTCTTTCCGAGCAAAGAGGACAGATTGCTCCTGACGTTTGTCGAGAAGCCTTCCTCGGTAGATAGTGAGTGATAGTCGGAAGTGTTTGTCATTGTATTGGGATTTGCAAGGTCAAAAGTCTGTTGTTTGTTTTCCATCGTTGTGCGCTTACGATTGTAGGTGAGGTTGGCAAAAACATTCAACTTCGTGTTCGTAGAGAGGTTAAAAAAGGAACTGAAGTCAACGGGGATTTTCAGGTCGTGCTGATAATTACTGCTCGTCTGGTCAGTCTCGCTCGCAGTAGTGCCTGGCAGGTAGTTCTGTCGGTTTTCCCAGCTGTCTTTTCGTTGGTCGGTGTGGTTGACTCCGCCGTTGATGCTCCAATGGCTTGGTCGGTCTACTTTGTACTGAGGCTTCCACAGATGGCTATAGCCCGCCACTCCCATTTGCTGACGGATGGGATTGATGGTTCCATACGAGCTACTGCGGTTTATCGTCATCGCATTGATTTTCGTCGGGTCGTCGGCTACACGACCATATAGCATCAGCGGGTCGGTGTCGCTCAGACGCATGGCTCGCAGGTGGGCGGCATAATTCTTGCTTGTAAGCCCCTTCAGTTCCGTGTCACCATAGATTTTGTCCATAAATCCTGGTTTGATGGTCACGTCGAGCACATGTTCCTCTTTGCCGTCGGCCACACCTGTCTGCTGCTCGAAATCACTCTTCTTGTCGTAAGCCTTGACATCCTTCACGGCCTCGACGGGCAGCAGGTTCGTCAGCATAGTCTCGCTGAATGCTTGCTGTCCGTTCATCATCAGTTTCAGCGGTTCTCCGTTCCATAGCAGTTTGCCGTTATTGATGCTTACACCCGGCAGCTGCTCTATCAGTTCTATCAATCGTGCGCCGTCCTGAGTCTTAAATGCCTCAGGATTGAACACCACAGTATCGCCCCGCATGTAGAAACGGCGTATACGGCCTACCACCGTCACCTCATCTAATAGGTGCTCGTCCATCTTCAACCGGAAATCGTCGATTGTCACGGTGTCGCGGTCGTTGTTGCCCATCCGCTGCACCGTCTGACTGTGATAGCCAAAATAGTTTGCCGTGATGCTCAGTTTCGACATTTCCATCTGACAGGCATGTTGAAACCATCCTACTGAATCGGTTCTGGTCGTACTTTGGATGACGCTGCGCATGTCGATGGATTCTTCTTTGAACACAACTTCCGCTCCTGGAAGCGGTTCGCCAGTGTCTGCATCTACTACACGGCCTTTTACGATGTCGGCCTGTACCATGACTGCGCCCAGCATGAGCGCAAGGATAATCGTGATGAGTTGTCTTCTGTTCATAAGGCTCTATACAATATGTTTCTCTGCACCCCCTTACAGCACCTTTAAGGAGTCTCTGTCCTATTTTTACGTAGAAGCGTGGCACTGATTACGCCCACTCTTCTATAGGAGGTCCTGAGAAAACCTTGCATCTTGAATGGTGTAGAACAGCCCACGCTATATGCGCGAACCATCATACTCCCTTGCGATGCTTAAGAAATTTCTCAGGTCTCCTATAGCAAGAGAAGCATAACGCTTCGTTATTTCAATAAGTCATGCATAAATGATATACCTACCATAATGCTTTGCAAAGATACTAAAAATATTCAATTATCACTCCTGTTTTTACAGAAATTTTAGAAATTTGAAATTAAATGAAGTGCAAAAGTTAGAATATTCGCGATTTGGCTATATAAAAAAGCAAATCCGCAGCCCTGGTCTGGGTTGCGGATTCACATTAGTTATGGTATGAAAAAAATTTGAGAGAAAAAAGTGAAACTTCACAGTTTCGTTTGTTTTACTAATTGTTGTTGTTTTATAGAGAAAGCATAGAAATTATCTTCTTAAATGCCGGGTGCATAATGCATAGTCCATAGTGCATAGTTCATAGTGTAGAGTTGAAAAACTGAAAACTAAAAACTAAAAACTGAAAACTATTCATTGTTCATTATCACGGGGCTGGTGGCTGGCAGCTGCCGGAGGCTGCTCTGCTGCAGGGTGTCGACCTTGGTGGTGTCGCTGCCGAGGGCTACGGTGGTGCCGGGGGCGGCTTGGGTGGCGGGGGCGGCTTCGGGGTAGCCTTTCTGGAAGGGCTTCTGCATGGCGTTGCCGAGCGTGAGGATGATGGCGACCATGGCTGCTGCCTTGAAGAGGGGCATGAGGCGGCGGGTGGGGGTGAGGGTGCGGGCCTTGACGGTGACGGGCTCGTCGATGAGTGCGGTCACCTGCTCGTCGAAGTGGCTGCCGAGGCGGGTGTGCTGTTCTTCCTGCTGGTAGACGAACAGGGGGCGGTAGGGCTCGAGGTGGGCGGGGATGCGGGCCTGGCTGAAGAAGGCGCGGAGGATTTTCTCTTCCTCGAGCGTGGTCTCGCAGTTCCAGTAGCGCTGCAGTAGCTGGTTGATGTACTTATAGTCCATAGTTTTCTATTTCGTTGAATCGTTGTTTGATGGTCTGGCGGGCGCGGAAGATGTTGACTTTGACTTGTTCTTCGGTGATGCCCATGATGGCGGCAATGTCTTTGTAGGTTTTGCCTTCGAAGTCGCGCAGCTGCATGCAGGTGCGTTGTTTCTCGGGCAGTGAGTTGACGAGCCGGCGTACGGTGTCGATGCGGTCTTGGCTGACGGCTTGCTCGTAGGGTGAGGTGCGGCGGTCGGTGGCAAGGGCTTCGGCCTGGTCGAGGGGCTGGCTCTGGTTGTCGTGGCGTCGCAGGTGGTCGAGCGAGAGGTTGCGGCAGACGGTGAGGCTGAAGGCTTCGATGGAGTCTATCTGTTCCCATGTGTCGCGCCGGTTCCAGACTTTGATGAGTGTGTCCTGCACGATGTCTTCTGCCTCTTGGCTGTTCTGCGTGATGCGCAGGGCGAGCCTGTAGAGGATGTCCTTGAGGGGCAGGACGTCGTTTCGGAAACTGACTTTTTTCATCTTCTCTCTGTTTTAATGACGTTTGGGGTGGGAAAAAGTTACAAGGAAAGGTAAAAAAAGTTGATTTCAACTGTTTTGTATGATGGTGCCGTGGGGGGTGCCGATGAGGTCGGCGCGGGTGATGACGACTTGGCTGACGCCGGCGTCGACGGCTGCGAGGGCGTTTTCTATCTTGGGTATCATGCCGCCTGTGACGGTTCCGTCGGCTACGAGCCGGGGGAGGCTGTCGCGGGTGATGCTGGGGATGGGGGTGTTGTCGTCGTCGGGGTTGGCCAGCACGCCGGGTTTCTCGAAGGCGAAGACGAGTGTCACGTGGTGGGTGCGTGCCATGGCTTTGGCGGTCTCGGAGGCTATGGTGTCGGCGTTGGTGTTGAGCATGTTGCCGTGGGCGTCGTGGGTGAGGGGGGCGATGACGGGTACGGTGTTGCTCTGGATGAATCGGGAGATTTTCGTGGTGTTTACTTTGTCGACGTCGCCGACGAAGCCGTAGTCGATGCCGTCTTTGGGTGGTCGCCGGTGTGAGCGGATGATGTCGAGGTCGGCTCCGGTGAGTCCTATGGCGTCGATGCCGAGGGCTTGCATGCGGGCGACGATGGTCTTGTTGACGAGTCCGCCGTAGACCATGGTGACGACGTTGAGCATGTCGGCGTCGGTGATGCGGCGTCCGTCGACCATCTTGGTCTCGATGCCGAGGGCGGTGGCTACGGCTGTGGCTCGCCGTCCGCCGCCGTGGACGAGAATCTTGGGGCCTTCGATGGCGGCAAAGCGGCGGAGGAGCTGGTCGAGGCGGGCGGGGTCTTCAACTACTGCGCCGCCGACCTTGACGATGGTGAGATTGGGTTTGTGATTTCGATATAAGGACATATTATTTATAAGACATATTAACAAAATAACAATTTTCTTCGGCAGAGAGACATATTAACAAAATAACAATTATCTTCGGCAGAGAGACATATTAACAAAATAACAATTATCTTCGGCAGAGAGACACATTAACAAAATAACAATTATCTTCG
>CACYRB010000003.1:0-69712 GCA_902776685.1 uncultured Prevotellaceae bacterium | reverse complement strand
AATAACAATTATCTTCGGCAGAGAGACATATTAACAAAATAACAATTATCTTCGGCAGAGAGACACATTAACAAAATAACAATTATCTTCGGCAGAGAGTCTCAGAAACGCCATTAGTATGTCGGCGGAAGTTAACGGGAGTTAGCCGAAAGGCTACGGGTAGGCGGAAGGCAACGGGGGGGCGAGCTTTGCTCGGGATGGCTTTGCTCGGGAATCTGCGTCGGCGGAAGTTAGCAGGAGTTAGCGGACTTCACCTTTTCACCTTTTCACCTTTTACTCGAGGTAGGTGTATCCGTAGAGGCCTGAGCGGTAGTTGCTGAGGAACTCTTTGCCTTCTTCGAGTGAGATTTTGCCTTGCTTGACGCTCTTCGTCACCCAGATTTCGAGCTGGCGGACGAGTTTCTTGGGGTTGTACTGCACGTAGTCGAGCACTTCCTCTACGGTCTCGCCGTCGATGATCTGGTCGATGTGGTAGTGTCCGTCTTTCACTGAGATGTGGGCGGCGTTGGTGTCGCCGAAGAGGTTGTGCATGTCGCCGAGGATTTCCTGATAGGCTCCTACGAGGAACACGCCGAGGTAGTAGTCTTCGCTTTTCTTCAGGGTGTGCACGGGCAGCACGTTGGAGACGTGGCGGTTGGTGACGAAGTTGGCGATTTTCCCGTCTGAGTCGCAGGTGATGTCTTGCAGCGTGGCGTTGCGTGTGGGCCGCTCGTTGAGCCGTTGTATGGGCACGATGGGGAAGAGCTGGTCGATGGCCCACGAGTCGGGCAGGCTCTGGAAGAGCGAGAAGTTGCAGAAATACTTGTCGGCGAGCAGCTTGTCGAGTCCGCGCAGCTCTTCGGGCACGTGCTTGAGTGCTTTGGACAGGCTGTTGATTTCGCGGCACACGCTCCAGTACATCGACTCTATCTCGGCGCGTGTCTTGAGGTCGACGAGTCCGTGGGAGAAGAGGTCGAGCGACTCTTCGCGTATCTGCTCGGCGTCGTGCCAGTCTTCGAGCATGGTGCGGGGGTTGAGGTTGTCCCATATCTCGTAGAGGTCGCGCACGAGCTGGTGGTCGGTGTCCTTGGCTTCGAAGGCCTCGGGCATCTGCGGCAGCGTGGCGGTCTCGAGCACGTCGATGACGAGCACGGAGTGGTGGGCGGTGAGCGAGCGCCCGCTCTCGGTGATGAGGTTGGGATGGGCGATGCCGTTCTTGTCGGCTGCTTCGACAAACTGGTAGATGCAGTCGTTGACGTATTCCTGGATGGAGTAGTTGACGGAGCTCTCGCTCGAGGGCGAGCGTGTGCCGTCGTAGTCGACTCCGAGTCCGCCGCCGCAGTCGACGAAATCGACGTTGTAGCCCAGTTTGTGGAGTTGCACATAGAACTGTGCGGCTTCGCGCAGGGCGGTCTGTATGCGGCGTATCTTCGTGATTTGCGAACCGATGTGGAAGTGGATGAGGCGCAGGCAGTCGTTCATGCCTTTCTCTTCGAGAATCTTGAGGGCCTGCAACAGCTCCGACGAGGTGAGCCCGAACTTCGAGGCGTCGCCGCCGCTCTCTTCCCATTTGCCCGAGCCCGAGCTGGCCAGCTTGATGCGTATGCCGAGGTTGGGCCTCACGCCGAGCTTCTTGGCGGTGCGGGCGATGGTCTCGAGCTCGTTCAGCTTCTCGACGACGATGAAGATGCGCTTGCCCATCTTCTGGGCGAGCAGCGCCAGCTCGATATAGCTTTGGTCTTTGTAGCCGTTGCAGATGATGAGCGAGTCGCTCTGGCACTGCACGGCGATGACGGCGTGGAGCTCGGGCTTTGAGCCGGCTTCGAGTCCGAGGTTGAACTTGCGACCGTGCGAGATGATTTCCTCGACGACGGGCTGCATCTGGTTGACCTTGATGGGGTAGATGATGAAGTTCTCGCCTTTGTATTCGTATTGGTCGGCAGCCTTCTTGAAGCATTGCGCTGTTTTCTCGATACGGTTGTCGAGAATGTCGGGGAAGCGCAGCAGCACGGGCGGCGTGACGTCGCGCAGCGCCAGTTCGTCGATGACTTCGCGCAGGTCGATTTGCGTCTTGTCCTTGCAGGGCGTGACGTAGACGTTGCCTTTCTCGTTGATGCCGAAGTAGCTGGTGCCCCAGCCGCCGATGTTGTAGAGCTCGTTGGCATCTTCAATGGTCCATTTCTTCATTCTTTTCTTTCTCTTTTAGGACTTTAGAATCTATACAAGTTATATTTGCAGCAGGTTGCGCAGGTGGTCAACGGTGCCGGCAATCTTCTCGAAGTTGTCCATCAGGTTCACGTCGAGCGTGTAGCGTGCTTTCGCGTAGAACGGCTCGCGCTGTCTCAGCTGCTCGGCGATGAAGGCCGCCACCTCGTCTTCGGTCTTGTTGAGCAGCAGGGGCCTGACGCCTTTCCCCATCTTGAGGTGGGCGTGCAGCACGTCGGGACGCGCCTTCAGATAGACGGTCTGCCCCTGCCGGTTCATGTAGTCCATATTGTCGAAGAAGCAGGGCGTGCCGCCGCCGCACGAGAGGACGATGTCCTCAAACTCTGCCACCTCGTGCAGCATGTTGTGCTCCATGCGCCGGAATCCCTCTTCGCCCCGCTCGTCGAAGATTTGCTTGACGGTCTTGCGCATGCGGGTCTCGATGTACCAGTCAAGGTCGTAGAAGGTGACGCCGAGAGCCTTGGCCAGCTCCTTGCCGACGGTGGTCTTGCCGGCGCCCATGTAGCCGATGAGGATGACGCGTATCAATGTTACTTCTTATTTCTTCTTTGCCGGTGCGGTATTCACAATCTCCATACACTGCTCAAGGGTGAGGTCGGCTGCCTTGGCGTGCAAGTTCTTCGGCATGCGGTAGTTGTTGCCGTCGTAGACGATGTAGGGACCGTAGCGCCCTTTCAGTATTTCGAGCTTCGGGTCTTCCTCGAATTTCTTGATGTGCCGCTGCTCCTCCTGCTTGCGCTTCTCGTCGATGAGCTGGATGGCGGTGTCGAGCGTCACGGTGAGCGGGTCTTCCTCTTTCGGCAGCGACACGTATTTCTTCTGATGCATGATGTAGGGACCGAAGCGCCCTGTTCCGATGACCACGTCGCTGCCCTCATACTGTCCGACGGTGCGCGGCAGCTGGAAGAGGTCGAGCGCCTCTTCGAGGGTGATGGTCTCCATGCTCTTGCCGGTGGGCAGTTGCGAGAACCGCGGCTTCTCCTTGTCGTCGGCCTTGCCGATTTGCACGACAGGTCCGAAGCGACCAATCTTGACGAAGACGGGTCGTCCGGTCTTGGGGTCGGTGCCGAGCTCGCGCTCGCCCGCCTTGTGCTCCGAACGCGCGTTCATCACCTTGTCCACGGTGGGCTCGAAGTCTTTGTCAAACGTCTTCATCATCTTGCCCCATTCCTGCTTGCCCTCGGCAATGCTGTCGAACTGCTGCTCCACCTTGGCGGTGAAGTTATAGTCCATGATGTTGGGGAAGTTCTCCATGAGGAAGTCGTTGACCACCATGCCGATGTCGGTGGGCATGAGCTTGCCCTTCTCCTTACCGTAGATTTCCTTCTTGTTCTTCTCGGTAATCTTTATGCCTTTCAGCGTGTCGATGGTGTAGCTGCGCTCTTCGCCTTTCTTGTCGCCTTTCACCACATACTCGCGCTGCTGGACGGTAGAGACCATCGTGGCGTAGGTCGACGGGCGGCCGATGCCCAGCTCTTCAAGCTTCTTCACGAGCGATCCCTCGGTGTAGCGCGTCGGTCCTTGCGAGAATCGCTCGGTGGCCGTGATTTCGCGACGCTGCAGCGTGCTGCCCTTCTTCAGGGGCGGCAGCTGGTAGGAGGCCTCGGCCTGAGTGGTCTCTTCGTCGTCGGTCGAAGGGTGATAGACCTTCATGAAACCGTCGAACTTCACGACCTCGCCCTGTGCGATGAATTTCTCTTCCACTCCGCCGACCGTAATGGTGACGGTGGTCTTCTCAATCTCGGCGTCGGCCATCTGGCTGGCGGCCGTGCGCTTCCATATCAGGTCGTAGAGGCGGCGCTCCTGGGCCGAGCCTTCAATTTGCGGCGTGTTCATGTAGGTGGGGCGGATGGCCTCGTGAGCCTCCTGGGCACCCTTTGAGCTGGTGTGATACTGGCGCACCTTGCTGTATTTGTCGCCGTAGAGGTCGACGATTTCCTGCTTGGCCGTGCCGATGGCGAGGCTCGAGAGGTTCACCGAGTCGGTACGCATGTAGGTGATACGTCCGCTTTCGTAGAGTCGCTGGGCTACCATCATGGTCTGCGACACGGTGAAGCCCAGTTTGCGGGCAGCCTCTTGCTGCAGGGTCGAGGTGGTGAAGGGTGGTGCGGGGGTGCGCTTGAGCGGTTTCGACACGACGTCCTCGACGCAGAACTCCGCCTCCTTGCACTTCTCAAGAAAGGCGACGGCCTCTTCGCGCGTGTGGAAACGCTTGTCGAGCTCCGCCTTCACCTCCGACTGCGAGCCGTCGGCGTTGGTACATCCGAAGATGGCGTTCACGCGATAGAACGGTTCGCTCTTGAATGCCTGAATCTCGCGTTCGCGCTCAACGATGAGCCTGACGACCACGCTCTGCACACGTCCGGCGGAGAGTGCGGGCTTCACCTTTCGCCAGAGCACGGGCGAGAGCTTGAACCCCACGATGCGGTCGAGCACGCGGCGGGCCTGCTGGGCGTTCACCATGTTTATGTTAATGGTTCGCGGATGGGCGATGGCTTCGAGAATGGCGGGCTCGGTGATTTCGTGGAACACGATGCGCGAGGTGTTGTCCTTGTCGAGTCCGAGCACTTCGCAGAGGTGCCACGAGATGGCCTCCCCCTCGCGGTCTTCATCGCTTGCGAGCCAAACCTTGTCGGCCTTCTGTGCTTCTTCGCGCAGTTCCTTCACCAGTTTCTTCTTTTCGGTGGGGATTTCGTATTCGGGAACCAGCGTGTCGGTGTCGATGCTCAGCTCGCGCTTCTTCAGGTCGCGAATGTGTCCGTAGCTCGACATCACCTTATAATCCTTTCCCAGAAAACGCTCGATGGGTTTCACCTTGGCGGGGCTCTCTACGATGACTAAGTTTTTCTTCATGTTGTATAAAATATTTAGTTGCACTATGCATGAATCGCGACCGACGCCGATGCGCCTGAGCGATTCAGGGCGCAAAAGTACATAAAACTTTTCCTCCCACCTTATTATATACTGTAATTTTTAATTTTTTTAAGTTTTGCCGTTCGTTAAGACGCATTTCGGCGCCTTTTCCTGCACCTCAACCGAAATGTTAAAAACTGCCGCGTTCCGGACTTGGATTTTAACGTCTGTAATCGCTTGAAATGGCAGCGGTGGCACTCTTGCCCACCGACATCAAAACAAGCGATTCTGGTTGACGATTTATAAATCACTGATTTCCATAGGTTTGTCTTTTCAGCTTTTTAACTTTTCAATCTTTCAACTTCCGAAAGATATATGTTTCGGGGTGCGAAAGACGGTCTTTCGGGTGGTGAAAGCTTAGCTTTCGCAGTGCAAAAGACCGTCTTTTGGAAGGTGAAACATATATGTTTGGGGAGTGAAGGGGGAGTGGAAGGGGAGTGAAAGGGGAGTGAAGGGGGTGTGGAGGGGGCGATAGGGGGGCTAATGGAAATGTTAAATCGAAAATGACGTTTTAACAGTTCGCGGACAAAAAGATATATGTTTTGCACGTGTCGTTAATTATTTTTAACACCCAGGAAGTACATTGTTATAAAAAAAACATTATCTTTGTGCCGTATTAAAAACCTAAGACTTTGTGATTATGAAGAAAAAACTTTTACTACTGATTGCTACTGTGTTTGTGGCAGGAAATTGTTTTGCACAAATCGGAGTCGACGTGGACGAAGGCGTTTACGTCGATCTGCTCCCCGAAGGCGTGAAAGCCAATGTGAAGTATGAAAAGAAACAGGACAAGGAGAAGAACATCATCGTAGCCGGTTCTCCCGAAAAGGGCTACTATGCTTTCTTTGCTGCCAGTGACGAAGAGCACGGCGAAGAGCTGTGGGTCACCGACGGCACCAAGGAAGGTACACGCATGGTGATGGACATCGTGCCTGGTCCGGAAAGTTCAGAACCCTCCTATCTGGGACGACTCAACGACAAAGTGCTCTTCTCGGCTGTAACCGAAGGCTATGGCCGTGAGACATGGATCAGCGACGGCACCGAGGAAGGCACGTTCATGCTGGTAGAGACCAATCTCTTCGGCGACGGCGACCCCAAGGGCTTCATCCAGATGAACGAGACGCAAGCCGTCTTCGTGGCTTACGACGACGACAGCTACAACTACGATGCCGATGCCAACGTGCACCAGCAGTGGCTCTGGGTGACCGACGGCACCGAGGAAGGCACGCACCGCGTGGTCAGCGACCCCGATGCTCCCAACCAGCCCAACTGTAAATTCCCCGGACAGGACAACACCAACCAGTACACCACCTACGTGCGCGTGGGACGTCGCGTCTTCTTCAAGGCCGACCAGACCGACAACATGACCGGCGAGGAACTCTGGGTGACCGACGGAACCGAAGAGGGTACCTATCTCGTGATGGACATCAACTGGGAAGCCGGTGCCAAGCCCGGACAGACCCGCAACTGCGGACTCGACAACCTGATGAACTACTACAACGAGAAATGTTTCTTCCAGGCATGGACGCCCGACTTCGGCGGCGAGCCCTGGGTGACCGACGGTACCAAGGGCGAAGCCGTCCAGCAAGGAGGACAGGGCGACGAGCACACCTATATGGTTTACGACACTCGTCCTGGTAAGGACAACAACGGCATCGGTTTCCATGCCGGAACCTATGCTGCCAGCGTAGAACCCTATGGCGACTATATGATGTGGCGTGGCTTCGACCCGCGCTACGGCTACGAATTCTCGTTCTCGAACATGGAGAAAGGCAACTACACCTGTCTCGACATCAACAAGTGGGAACCCTCGATAGACCACAATGCCTACCCCGACCAGGGCGTTGTCTTCGACGGTGTCTACATCTTCTGTGCCACCACACAGCACGACGCAACCCGCCCCGACTGCCACGGCGGCGAGCTCTGGTGCTTCGACGGCGAGAAAGTGTGGGAACAGAGCGACCTCGTGCCCGGACCGGCCAGCAACTGGGTGAAGGAACCCATGGTGGCAGGCGGCTCAATGTACTGGTTCAACGAGACCAATGGTGAGTACGACCTCGGCTTCGGCAACGGACTCTATCGTCTCGACAGCAAAGACGAGAAACCCATCGTCTGCAACCGCATCACCTCCGACCCGCGCGGCGACAATGTTCACACCCTGCGCAACCTCAACGGCTCGCCCATCTTCGCATCGGCCACCACCAACCGCGTCTATGTCTATAACTACACCAAGCCCGGATGGGACGGCGAGTCTGACAAGGGACGCATGGAACCCGAATTCCGCACTCGCGCTGAGATTGCAGGCGGAGGAACCATCGTAGAGAAGATTGAAACCAGCGAAACTGTCGACGCCAACGTCTACACCGTCGGTGGAACCAAGGCAGCCGACTCTGTCAAGGACCTCAAGAAACTGCCGAAGGGCGTCTACGTCGTAGCAGGTAAGAAGTATGTAGTGAAATAATATCGGGCAAAGACAACATTTGCCAACGTCAGCGCTTACGATAGCGCTAACGGGAACGTTTCACTTTTCAACTTTCACTTTTCAACCTCTCAACGTTAACGGAGACGTTAACCGCAAAACCTTTTTGAAGACTATGAACCATAGATTAATTAAAATGGCCTCGGTGCTGGCGCTGCTCGCGTTCAGCATCGCGGCCTTTTCGCAAAAAAACAGTGTGAAGGGAATCGTCGTCGACGACCAGAACGAACCGCTCATGGGTGTCACCGTCATGGAGAAAGGCACCAGCAACGGCGTCGTCACCGACCTCGACGGCAACTACGTCATCAGCGTCGAGAAAGGCGCTACACTGCGCTTCACCTACATGGGCTATGCCGAACAGGAGATTGTCGTCGGTGCCCGTAGGGAAATCAACGTCACCATGCGCGAAGATGCCGAGATGCTCGACGAACTGGTTGTCATCGGCTACGGTGTGCAACGAAAGAGCGACATCACCGGCTCCATCGCCTCGGTCAGTGGAAAGGACATCAACAACATTCCAGTGTCGTCTGCCCTACAGGCCCTGCAAGGACGAGCCGCCGGTGTGAACATCATTCAGAACACCGGTTCGCCAGGCTCGGGCACCACCATCAAGGTGCGAGGAACGGGAACCATCAACGATTCCGACCCGCTCTATGTCGTCGACGGATTCATTGTCGACAACATCGAGTACCTCAACCCCAACGACATCGAGAACGTGGAAATCTTCAAGGATGCCGCCTCGAGCGCCATCTACGGCTCGCGTGCCGCCAACGGCGTCGTGGCCATCACCACCAAGAGCGGTAAGGCCGGAAAGCTCAACATCACCTACGACGGCTATTTCGGCATCTCAAACCCGTGGAAGAAAATCGATGTCATGGACACCGAGAACTACGCCCTCATGCTCGACTACATCAACGACCAGCAACGCTATTCCGTCGATGGCCGCATCTACCAGAGCCTCGATGCCGACGGCAACTACTTCGACGATGCCTATAAGCATTTCCTGGTCGACACCATCCGGCAGAACTCGCCGCGCAGCTGGTGGGACGCCGTCACACACACGGGCATCAAGCAAAGCCACGGCGTGAGCGTCTCGGGAGGTAACGACCTCATGCAATACATGGCCAGTGCAAGCTACTACGGCGAAAAGGGTATCGTGCGCACCTCCGACTATCAGCGCATCAATGCCCGCGTCAACCTGAAGATGGCGCTGGCCAAGTGGCTCACGCTCTCCACCAACCTTGCCTACTCCAACGAACGGCGCAAGGGTGTGCCCGAAGGCTCGTCGAGTATCCTCAAGCAGGCACTCTACCAGAGTCCGATGACCTATCTTTATAACACGCGAGGCTATTGGTCGGAAAACCATCCCGTGGCGGTGCTCGACCGAAACCACGAGAAGATGCAGCGCGACCGCTTCGACATCAACCTCTCGCTCGATGCCAAGCTCTGCCGACTGCTCACCTATCAGTTCAAAGCCTCTTACTATGTCGCTCCGCAAGTCGACGACAACTTCTACGAGGTTTACAAGCTGAACGAGGACTTCGGCATGAACGACCTGACGACGGTCTACCAGAATCAGCCACGCACGAGCAAGTGGGAGGTGAACAACCTGCTCACCTTCGCCTGGAGCGACAAGCACCACGCACTGACTGTGCTTGCCGGACAAACCGCCGAGGGCTACAAATACTCTTTCCAGCAGTCGAACAAGCGTGGCACCCCCAGCAATGAGGGTGTGTTCCACTATCTCTCGTCGGCCTACACTGGCGACAAGACCTATGGACTGCCTCGCGAATGGACGGCTGTGGGTCTGCTCGGACGTATCAACTACAGCCTGAACGACACCTACCTCTTCCAAGCCAATATGCGTGCCGACGGTTCTTCGAAGTTTGCCAAGGGCAACCGCTGGGGCTTCTTCCCCTCGGTGTCGCTCGGTTGGAAATTCTCGAACGAGGCTTTCCTCAAGGACCTCAGCTGGCTCTCGCTGGGTAAGCTGCGCGTGGGATGGGGTATCCTTGGTAACAACCGCATCGACGAACTGGCCCGCTATACCTATCTGAGCAATGGATACAACTATCCCTTCGGTCTCGGCAACCACACCATCTACCCGGGTTCGACTGCCACAACGGTGAAGAACGAAGACATTAAATGGGAGAAAACCGAGACGTTCAACGTGGGTGCCGACTTCGGACTGTTCGACAGCCGCCTGCTCCTGACTGTTGAATACTTCAACAAGAAAACCACCGACATGCTGCTGCGTGTGCCGACCGTCATCTCGGCCGGTCTGAATCAGCCGCCGTTCACCAATGCTGGTGCCGTCAGGAACCTGGGATGGGAGTACGACGTGAAGTGGCGCGACCGCATCGGAAAGGATTTCCGCTACGAGATTGGCTTCAACCTCTCGTGGATTAAGAACAAAGTGCTCAGTCTGGGCACGGGCAACGAACCCGTCTGGGGATCGATGCTTGGCGAAGGCAGCATTGGCGACTACGTGACGAAGACCGCTGTAGGTCAGCCCATCGGTGCCTTCTTCGGCTATGTCACCGACGGCATCTTCAACAGCTTCGAGGAGGTGGAGGCCAGCGCACAGTATGAACCGGGAAAGAATCCGTGGGAGCAGACCACGCGACCGGGCGACTTCCGCTTCAAGGACCTCAACGGCGACGGACGCATCACGGCAGAAGACCGTACATTCCTCGGCTCGGCCCTGCCAAAGTTTGTGTTCGGTGTTCCCCTGTCCTTCGGATATAAGAATTTCGACCTCTCGCTGTTCTTCCAGGGCCAGACGGGCAACAAGATATTCAACGTCACCGACTACTATCTCTACAACGCCGCCTCGGGCAACGTGCGTGCCGACATTCGCGACCTGCACTGGTCGGGACAGCTCGACTCTGGACGCGAGTTCTTCCCTGTGAATTACAATGCTTCGGTGCCTGACCTCAGCAACAACGATGCCGCTCGTAACTTCCGTGCAAGCGATTTCTTCGTGCACAACGGTTCTTACGTCCGACTGAAGGAGCTGCGACTGGTCTATACCGTGCCGCAGTCGTTGCTGGCAAGACTTCATCTGACCAACCTCGCCTTCTCGCTTACGGGCTACAACCTGCTCACCTTCACCTCGTACAACGGCTTCGACCCCGAAGTGGGCAGGGTTGTCGGAACTGAGGGCAACAACCTCAACATGGGTGTCGACCATGGCAACTATCCGCAGGCTCGGTCGTTCACTTTCGGTGTGAAACTCGGAATCTGAAAAAAGTTGAAGGGTTGAACTGTTGAAAAGTTGAAAACAAAAATAGGAAAAATTGAAAATGATGAAAAATTATAGATTATTCTGTCTTCTGGCTTTCGCCTTCAGTCTTATGTCGTGCAGCGACTTCCTCGACAAAGACATTCAAGGCAATGCCACCGACGACACCTACTACGACACGCGCTACAAGATGCAGACGGCTCTCAACGCTGCCTACGATGTGTTGCAGAGCGACCAGTACAACGATCAGGAGTGGCGCTTCGGCGAGGCGTGTGCCGACAACATCATCGGAACCGACGAGGGCTTGGCCTCGCAGATGGGACAGCTGGTGAACTTCCGCTTCAATACCTCCAACACTTGGATTCGTTCGAGGTGGGAAATCAACTATAAGGGTATCCACCGAGCCAACCAGGTCATTGCCAACATTGAAAAGGTGAAGATTGCCGATACGGCTCCCGCTACTTATCAGGCCATACGCTACCTGCTGGCACAGGCCAAATTTCTGCGAGCCTACTATTATTTCAATCTCGTAAAGACCTTTGGCGGTGTGCCCATCCGACCTGAAGTGGAGACGGTCGAAAACCTGGTCATCCCTCGTAGCAGTCGCGAGGAGTGCTATGCCTACATCGAGAAAGACTTGCGCGAGGCTGCCATCATGCTGCCGGCCGTCTATCCCAATGCGGCTGATGCCGGACGTGTGACGCTCGGCGCAACGGTAGGCCTGCTCATGAAGGTCATCATGTATCAGGCTGTGCCAGGCGAACCCTCGGAGAAATGGGAACAGCTGAAGACTCTCGGTGCCTATTTCATCGACGGAGAACAGATGAAGTTCAAGGACATCCTGGGCTTCTCGGGCAGTGAGTCCGATTTCGAATCGTTGCGTCAGCGACTCTGGTTCAAGCCCGCCGAGTTGTGTTCGGCTTCCGAGATTGTGGAGACTCCCGAAACCAATCTTCCTCCGCTGAAAGGTGTCTATTCGCTCGAATACAAAGACTACTACAACCAGCCTTTGCATGGCGGCGACCAGTATGCCTATGTCTATCAGTGGTATGCCGACGGTGAGTTCTGCAAGGCCTCTGTCTTCGAGGTTGTCTTCAAGGAGAGTGCCGACGGCACCAACGGCGACACCAACGAAGGTGCAGGCATTGAGCATTTCGACAGCGGCACCACGACGATGTATTGCACCAACGACATCATTGCCGGACTCTTCGAGAGCGATGTCAGAAAGCGCTTCATCATCTTCCACCAGACTACGACACCCGATGGCGAGACGTGGCAGGGTGGTGAAGGACGCGGCGTGTCGCTCAAGTGGTACACTCCTCGCAAGGACAGACCAAAGTATGCAGGCGACAACGGACGAAACCGTCGCATCATGCGCTTCCCCGAAATCGTGCTCATGTATGCCGAGGCGCTCAACGAGTGTGGCGACCGCGAGGGTGCCCTCACCCAGCTTAACACATGCAAGGCGCAGGTCAACACCATCAACAACGGTACGACACTCTACATGCCGGGCAGCTACGGCTTCATCCGCGACCAGATTTGGAAAGAGCGCCGCATAGAGTTTGCCTTTGAGTGGGACCGCTTCTTCGACCTTGTGCGCCAGCATCAGGCTGCACGCGTCATCAAGGCCTATGGTGCCGGTCGGGCCAACCGTCGCGGCTACTTCTTCCGCGAAGGAGTCAACGAGCTCTTCCCCATTCCGCAGAACGAAATCGACCTTTCCAACGGAGTGGTTGAGCAGAATCCGGGATACTAATAATTGAAAATTGATAATTGAGAATTGATAAGTATGATTAGTTCAAAAATTCGACATTTCAGCATTTCCGCTATTGCATTATTCATTTGCGTAGCGTTGCTTTCCTGTTCCGACGACAATCAGTCGGCCCGCACCCCCGTGGCTGCCGTCACGGTAGACAAGACCGCCTTGCTCATCAACGAGTCGATGCAAATCACGTTCACCGGTGTGGCCGACCAGGTGGTTGTCTACACAGGCGACGAAAGCCACGACTACGCTTTGCGGCAGGAGGCTAACACCGGATTCGTGGCAAACAAGGGCATCTTCACCTACGCCTATAGTGTGCCGGGAACCTTCCATGTCGTTGTCGTTGCATCTACATACGACACCCATCTTGGCGAAAACCACCAGACCGACACCTATGAGTTCGACGTGACCGTGACCGACAACGTCACCACCATCGACCGCATTTACAGCAACATCACCCCCAACGTTTACTACGCCGAGCTTATCGGCGAGTCCGACTGGGTGCTCAGGTTGCCCACCAAGCAGGTGTATAACAAGCGTGAGATAGCCCTCAATGCCACGCGTCAGCGTCTTACGTTCGACATTGCGTCCGACTCAACGAAAATCTACGTTGACGGTCAGCTTCACGAAACCCGCAATTTCTACAACCTCACGCAGCCCCACGCCATCGACGTGAAGGCCTACTCGGGCGACACGCGGGCCTACATGCTCCATGTGCTGGTCTATCCCGAGTTCAAGACGGTGAAGGTTGACAGTAAGGCTGCAAAGCTGGAGCGCGACGCCTACTATCAGGACCTGCTCATCTATAAGACTTCGGCAGCCGATGCTGCAAACGCACAGCTCGACTACACCGTCGACGAGAACATCGTGTTCCTTGCCGACGGGCAGCCGTTGCCCTCGGGTAGCATCATCGACCTGACAGCCGACGACGGCACGACGTACACGCTGCGCCGCACGCTTCCCGACCGTCCCGACATCTACGCCGACACTCGTGTACGTTTCATAAATGAGTAAAAAGGCAATGACGACACGTTCCGGTAAATCTCTGACAGGCCTGTTGCTGACAACGGTCATCGCCTGCCACCTGTCGCTCTCGGCGTCGTATGCCGGCGAGCCCTATCAGCGTTCGCGCATCTTCTGGGACAGCAACACCTATACCACCATCTTCTCTCATGGCAGCTATGCACGGGCCATCCAGTTGCAGGACAACCGCATCATGGCTGTCACGGGCGGTGGTGGCATACGCGTGTCCTACAGCTCGAACAGCGGACGCACCTGGTCGGCCGAGCAGCGCATTGTCAGCAATCCGTCGAACATCGACAACTGTGTGCCCGACCTCATCCAGCTTGCCGACGGCACCATCATCGTGGCCTACAACCCCCGACCCTCGGCGCCCTATAGCACCGACCGCAAGTTCGGCATTCGCTGCAAGCGCTCAACCGACAACGGCAAGACGTGGAGCGACGAGATTTTTGTCAACGATGCGCAGCACACCTTCAACGACGGATGCTGGGAGCCCTCGATGCTGGAGCTGCCCTCGGGCGAGGTGCAGCTCTACTTTGCCGACGAAGGACCCTACACCAATAGTGGCGAACAGCAAATCTCCATGTGCCGGTCGTTCGACGGCGGACTCACGTGGAGCCCTGCCCAGCGTGTCATCTTCCGAGCCGGAACGCGCGACGGCATGCCGGTGCCCATTCTGCTCGACGACGGCCAGACCATCGTCGTCATCTTCGAGGACAACGGGTGGCCCGGCATTCCCGACTTCTTCCCCACCACCGCCCGCTGTCCCCTCAGCGTCAACTGGAACGACTATTGGGTTGGTGCCGGCAGTCCTGCACGAAAGCAGACGCTGTCGACCGACCTCACCGTGCGCCCCTCGGGCGGAGCACCCTACCTGCGAAAGCTGCCCTCGGGCGAAACCGTCATCAGCTGGCAGTCGTCGTATGGTAACAACGGGAAACTTAACTACTGGTTTGCCGTGGGCAACGAAAATGCCGAGGACTTCCGTGCACTCTCCAACCCGTTCGGGGCATCGACCACGGTTGACGTGTTGTGGAACTCCATCGCCGTCGTCGATACCGGCGAGGTGCTGGCCATTGGAGGCTACGACGGTCGCATCGACGTCATCAAGGGCATGCCCAAACGAATGTTCCAGGCAGCCTACGGACATCCGAAGGTCGACGGACGTTTCACCCGCAACGAGGGCTACTTCACCCCGACGGCTACACAGATCACCATGGGCCAGCAGATTGGCACCTACCTCGGTGCCGACTTTGCCTACGACCGCGACTCCCTCTACTTCTATGCCCGCATAGCCGACCGCACCGACAATGTGGTGGGCGCGCAGCAAGACGCTCTCCTGCTCAGCATCGACGCAGCCGGACTGTTCACCAGTCTTACCGAGCGTGCACAGCGGGGGATGTACCGCTTCATGCTCCGGCGGGCGGGCAGCATCGTCGCCCAGCGCGGTGAGAACAAGACGTGGCGCACCGACGCTGCCACCGACCTGCATTTCGCCACCACGCAGACGTCGGCCTACTACATTCTCGAGCTTGCCATACCCTGGAGCCATCTGGGCATCAGCAGTCTGCCGCATCTCGTTCAGCAACAGGGCTATCCTCGCATGGCCATCAACATCGAATTCTACAATCGCAGTGCCGACAGCTACCGCACCGAGACCATCCCCGATGCAAATGCGACCGCCTCGTCCACGTGGATGCAGTTCGGGCTCGTTCCTTCCGACGAGGCCACGGGCATCGACGCAGTCAGCAGCCCCCACCCAACCTCCCCCCAAAGGGGAGGAGACGAGACTGTCTACGACCTGCAAGGCCGGAAAATCTCCTCATCTTCGGGAGGGGTCGGAGGTAGGCTTCAACCCTCATCCAAAAAGGGCATCTACATTGTCGTCGGTCCCGAAGGCAGCCGGAAAGTGGTGTATTAACCCTGACGCAATTTTTTCTGTCCCTCTGCTGAAATGTTAAAATTGTCGCGTTTCGGCCTTGGATTTTAACGTCGGTAATCGCGCGAAACGGGCTCGGTGGGGCATTACTCCACGATGTTGAAAACGACGCGTTACAAAGCCCTTTGCGTAACCATCTGATTATAAGACGATTAAATCGCAAATAAAAACGATTAACAAACTGCTGATTTGCGAAACATATATCTCTCAGTTGCGAGAGATATATGTTTCGGGTTGTGAAAGACCGTCTTTTGCTGTCCAAAAGACGGTCTTTTGCAAGGTGAAAGCTTAGCTTTCGCAAAATCGAAGCCCACGATTGGCATCCCGAAAGGCATTTTTCGGTCTTGCAACCCCTTTTTCACTATTGTTAAATCGGTTTTCCCGTTTTAACAATTCCCGAGCCGAAAGATATAGGTTTCACCTTTGCAATTAAGATTTTTTAACGACCCTGAGCCAGCTTTCACTCAAGGGGAGACATACGTGCCGCTTCGCGTTCATCCGCTATAAAAAATCAACCTTTCAACATTTCAACCTTTCAACCTTACTGCCTTTCGATTTTTTTGTGTAATTTTGCAGCGCCGATAAAGAAATGGCAGAATAAGGAATGGAAAAGATGATACAGTACGACGTTGACAAGATAAGGCACGACTTCCCGATACTCTCGCGCGAGGTCTATGGCCGGCCGCTGGTCTATCTCGACAATGCGGCAACCACGCAAAAGCCGTTGTGTGTGCTCGATGCCATGCGCGACGAGTATCTGAACGTCAATGCCAATGTGCACCGTGGCGTGCACTACCTGTCGCAGCAGGCCACCGAGCTCCACGAGCAGGCCCGCGACACCGTGTGCCGCTTCCTCAATGCGCGCCGCCGCGAAGAGATTGTCTTCACCCGCGGCACGACCGAAGCCATCAACCTCGTGGCAAGCTCGTTTGGCGAGGCCTTTGTGAACGAGGGCGACGAGATTATCGTCTCCACCGTCGAGCACCATTCCAACATCGTGCCGTGGCAGCTCATGGCAGAACGCAAGGGCGCTCGCCTGCGCGTCATTCCTATCGATGAAATGGGCAATTTTTGTATGTCAGACTACGAAAAGCTCTTTTCTCCGCACACCAAAATCGTCAGCATCGCCCATGTGTCGAACGTGCTCGGAACGGTGAACCCCGTTGACGAGGTCGTGCGCATTGCTCACGAGCATGGCGTGCCCGTGATGATCGACGGAGCACAGGGCGCACCCCACTTTGCCGTCGATGTGCAGCAGCTCGACTGCGACTTCTATGCGTTCAGCGGACACAAGGCCTACGGACCTACTGGCATCGGTGTGCTCTATGGCAAGGAGGAATGGCTCGACCGCCTGCCGCCCTATCAGGGTGGGGGCGAGATGATTGCCAAGGTGTCGTTCGAGAAGACTACCTACGAAGCCCCGCCCCTGAAGTTTGAAGCCGGAACGCCCGACTATATCGCCACCCACGGATTGGCAGTCGCCATCGACTACCTTCAACGGCTCGGACTCGACAACATTCACCGTCACGAAAAGAACCTGACCGTCTACGCACTGGAAAAACTGAAAAATCTCGATGAAATGGAGATTTTTGGAAGCGGCCAGGATGCCATCATCTCGTTTAACATGACGGGCATCCACCATCTCGATGCGGGCACACTGCTCGACCGCCTGGGCATTGCCGTGCGCACCGGACACCACTGTGCCCAGCCGCTCATGGACCGACTCGGCGTCTCGGGCACCGTAAGGGCATCGTTCGGTCTCTACAACACGCGCAACGATGTCGACCGCCTGCTCGCCGCCCTCCACCAAGTCAGAAGAATGTTCTGAAAGGTTGAAATGTTGAAAAGTTGAAAGGTTGAAAAGTCTCCATTAGCATGTAGGGGAAGGCGCTTCGCTAATGAATAATGAATAGTTTTCAGTTTTTAGTTTTTAACTATGCACTATGCACTATGCACTATCGATGCGCCAGCCAACTCTACACTCTACACTATGAACTATGCACTAATATTGAGGCGCAGCCTGTTTTATGTAAAAACAAAACAAAATCTTTCTCCAATTAAAAATTATTATGTAAATTTGCAACCGATTCACATGGTCTTTTCACAAGACCCGTGGGTCGGACTTATGGAATAAAGACGTTACGAACGTTATCTTCTACGTACAAACTTCGCAAACTTGCACATCCGGAAGAAACGGCAACGAGGCGTCTGCGTAGGTGTATTGTGCACAATTCTGTTTGCCCTTTGCAGGAGAAACAGCGTGTATGATATATCATGGCGTGGGCTTGCTTGCAGTTGCTTATCCTGGATGAGGGCAATGCGAAGGCCTGTACGTGGGGTAAGCGCGAAGTATAGATTTCCCACGTCTTCCTTTTGTGAATATCCGTCGAATTTAGGGATTTCTGTCGACACAAAGATTAAAATATGTATATAAACAAAGCTCTAATTGTCTTTTGCTTGTGTTTAGGTTTGACACAACAGTCTGTTTGTGCTCAGATTGTAGACACCCACGGCATGCTTTTTCAGTTTAACAATGATTCAACAGCGTCCGTTGTCCGTGTGCTGAATGTCAAACGATGCGGTATTCCACCTTGTGTTGAGTGGAATGGTATAGGCTACGTCGTGAATTGCATAGGGACAAATGCGTTCTATTGCAGGTATAGTGTCCAAAACGTCTATATTCCTGAAACCGTCATAAGAATTTCGCCTAATGCTTTTTTCCAGTGTACTTCGTTGCAGCACATCTACATGGAGTGCAGTGAACCTCCGGTATGTGACGACAATGCTTTTGCTGATATCGACTTTCGTCGTTGTGTGCTCCATGTGCCCAGTGGAAGCCTTCAGCGTTACAAGAATTCAGAAGCCTGGAGCAGATTTAGAAAAATCAAGGAGTATAAGAAAAAATGAGAACAGAGATATTATATGGATTAGTGGTTTTTGCCATTAGTTGTTCGTTTGTGTTGTTCTCTCATCCTTTGTTTCTCAAGTTGTACCGTAAGGCAGGAATAAGAGTCCCGTATTTCCGACTGAGCGGGGTTCCGTTGGTGTTGTCGATGGTACTGTCGTTGCTCGTAGCCTCAATTTTATTTCCATCTCTTTTTATGCTCATGGATTTCCCTTTAGAATTGTTGGCAGGAGCGATGATGGTATTCCTTCTTGGCGTTGCGTGCGATGTGGGAACCCCGAACGGCAGACTGCGACTCTTTGTCCTGCTATTTTCCTCATTGGCATTTCCTTTGTCTGGCATCGTTGTAAAAGGAGCATTGGGAGCAATCTTTACGGTATGCTATGTTGTTGCATTTTGTGCGATGGTGAATCTTATAGAAAAACATTATGGATATGGAACAATACTTTTGATTTCGTTACAGACAATATCCTTGATTTTGTTTTGGAAGACGAGCGATTGGAGTTTTTTCCTTTCAAATATGATGCAATCCGGTGCATTGTCAGGCTTTCTCGGATTAAAATACTATTATTTGTCTACACAAAAGAAAATCATCTTAGGCGAAAGTGGAATACTGACCGCCTCTTATTTAACTGCAATTCTGTGTATGAGGATGATATTGTAGAAGCCATAAAGCCTACAAAGGTTATGGGAACATTTTATATTAATAAATGATTCAACACATGATAAAAATGGCTGAAATTATTATAATTATCATCTTTAAAAGTTGAGATTTGAGTTATACAAAAATGGGCGAAGCGAGTTTTTAATCGGCTGATAATTATTTGATTAAGGAATGTATGGACATAATTTTGCTAATACATTCCTTTATTTATTTTATTATATTTTATAAATAGCCTAATTTTGCAGCATAGAATTTGCAAATCTTTTTTTAAACAACTTAAACCATTTCAATTATGAAGAAAAATTTACTTGTTGCGCTTTTTGCTGTCGTGGCATTGTGCTGGGGCAGTAGCAAAGTGTACGCACTGGATGAAGTCGGTGGCGTTTACCAGATTGCGAATGCCGACGACCTGATGGAGTTTTCCGACATGGTGGCCTATGGTGAGGGAAGCCTCAATGCCGTTCTTACCGACGACATCGACCTGAGCGGTTACGACTGGCTCCCCATCGGTACCACATCGGCCACCTACTGTGGCACGTTCGACGGTCAGGAGCACCGCATCCTGAACATGGTGGTTAATACCGAAGACGAGTATCAGGGTCTGTTTGGTGTGATTAGCAATGGCGCTCACATCATGAACCTCATCATCGATTCGACATGTTCGATTCACGGTGCACGATTTGTCGGCGGTATTGCCGGTGGTAGTAACGGCGGTGGTAGCATTACCATCGAGAACTGCGGTAACGAGGCCGAAGTGACGGCTACCGAGCAGAATGCTGCCGGTATCATCGGTGTGAGTATGAACACCGAGTGTACTTTCATTATCCGCAACTGCTACAACGTCGGTTTCGTAGGTGGTCAGCGTGAAAGTGCAGCCATCTCGGGCTGGTGCGGCCCCAACTCTATCGTTGAAAATTGTTGGAGCGTAAGTACGATTAGCGGTCAGGACGGTTCAAACTGGCTCTATCGTAACGGAAACACCAAGGGCATCAACAACTACTGTAACTATCGTGGTCAGGGTACTTATATTGACGAGACCGAATACACGGGCATGGACGGCTCGCTGGCTTACTTCGTCAACGGCAATCAGTCGACCGACGTGGTGTGGTATCAGAACATCGACGGTGACGAGACCGACCTGTGGCCTGTTCCCTTCAAGTCGCACGGTGTGGTCTATGCTGTCGGCACGCTGAACTGCGACGGCACGCCCGCTTCTGCTGAAGGCTTCTCTAACACCAACATGTCGACTCCGACCCCGCACAACTTCTATAATGGTGTCTGCGAGGTCTGCGGCAATACCGACATGACCTATGCGACCCAGTCGGGTGGCTACTACGAGCTCTCTACTCCCGAGCACCTGAACTGGTTTGCTGCTGCCGTGAACTACGGTCACAACGAAATCAAGGGTAAGCTGATGAACGACATCGACTTCTCGAAATACACCGGCATGGACGTGACCATCGGTAAGCAAACCATGCGCTTCAAGGGTTCTTTCGACGGTCAGGAGCATGAAATCAAGGTGAACTACAACTGCGTTCACGACACCATCGCCCTGTTCCGTTGCATTGAGGATGCTTTGATTGAGCGTCTCGTCGTTTCGGGCCAGGTGAAGACCTCGCGCAAGTTTGCTGCCGGCCTGTTCGCCGCAGGCTGGGGCACAAACGTCATCAAAAACTGTATCATCAAGACCAACATCGATGCCAGTGCATTTGAGGGTGATCCATGGGTGAACGAGGAAGAAGGAACCTCCGGAACCAACTACGATGCTACGCACGGCGGTCTCTGCTGCTTTGCTCACGGCACCTGCACCATCACCAACTGTGCCGTGCTGGGCGACCTGATTGGCGAACTGAGCGAAGGCTCGGCAGGTATCATGGGCTATCCTAACGGTGGCGGCAATGTGAAGATTTCAAACTGTCTGGTCGCTGGTAATTTTAGCTTGTCGAACAACAACGCCCTCATCACCCGTCCCAACGGAGCAAAGGTTGAGAACTGCTACTATGTTGACAATGGCTTCGCCTTCGATTTCACCGAGGCTGAAGAAGTGACGACCGACCTCTTCGCTACCGGAGAGCTGGCATACATGTTGAACGGAAAAGTCAGCGGTGGTACCAACTGGTATCAGACCATCGACAGCGACGACATGCCTGTTCCGTTTGCTTCTCACAAGCTGGTTTACCAGGTAGGTACGCTGAAGTGTAACGGCGAACCCGATGCTGTGACCTATACCAACACGCAGGGCGAGTCGGTTCGTCCCGACCACCAGTATGATGCCGACGGCGTCTGCTCGATTTGCGGTGCCCGTCTCATCAGCACAGCCGAACAGCTCGACGAGTATGCGCTCGACCTGAGCGTGGGTGCTGCCGATGCAAATATCGACCTCACGCTGGCCAACGATATCGACATGAGTTCCATCTCCGGTTACATGGGTATCGGTACACGCGACTATCCTTTCATGGGTAACTTCGACGGTAAGGGTCATCGCATCCTGAACATGATTATCGATGCTCAGATGGAAGGCGACGGTGTTGGAAACAACCTCGGACTCTTCGGTGTGACCAGCGGCAATGTTACCATCAAGAATGTTGTCATCGACAGCTCTTGCGAAATCCTCGGCAACGGCTATGCTGCCGGTATCGTAGGATGTTGCAAGGACGGAGGTTCTCTCACCATCGAGCACTGCGGCAACGAGGCTAATGTTTACGTGACAGGTGCCAATGCCGGTGGTATTCTCGGTGTGAACGACCTCAGCCGTACCAAGGTCACCATCACCAACTGCTACAACACGGGTGAAATCGTAGGCGGAAATGAGAGCGCAGGCCTCTCCGGTTGGCTCGGCGACGGTGCCGTGGTCACCAACTGCTACAACATTGGCGATGTCAGCGGTCTCGACGGCGAAGGAAGAACCTTTGCACGTCATGGCAGCTCGCCCACGTTCACCAACTGCTACGAGAGCATCGGCAGCCAGGTTAATACCGTAACCGACGAACAGATCACCAGCGGTGAGCTCTGCTTCCTGGTCAACGGCAAGGTCAGCGGCGGCGAAGTATTCTTCCAGACCCTCGGCACCGACGACCATCCCATCTTCGACCCGACTCATGGCAAGGTTTACGAGAACAACGGTACCTACACCAACACCGCAACAGCCATCGAGGCAGTGAAGACTGTCAACGAGGCTAACGGCAAGGTTGAAGGCATCTTCTCGGTGAACGGTGCTCGCCAGAACACCCTGCAGCGTGGTGTCAACATCGTCAAGATGAGCGACGGCCGCGTGAAGAAGGTCATCGTGAAATAAAAATCTCAAAGTTTTAGTTTTATAAAGATGTGATAATCTTCCTGCGTCGCGACGATGCAGGAAGATTAAAAGACAAGAACCGCCATAGCACATTTTTGCTATGGCTGTTCTTTTTTATGACGGTGTCGGCTGTGCCTTGCCATGGTGTCCTTTTATTGGTGCCTGGTAAAAAACGGCCTAAAGGGCCAACAAGCTATTAGCCCAGGGCAACACCCTGGGTAGATTGTGGCAGTAAAGAACGCCCTGCAAGGGCAAAAGACCATCAGCCCCCTAAATTAGGGGGTTGGGGGTCTTACCCAACGTAGATGTGCAGCTTTTGCCCTTGCAGGGCGCAATCTCAACATTCCGCTAACCCAAGGCGATGCCTTGGGCTTATTAGCTTGCTGGCCTTACAGGCCGCAAGGCGCGGGCGATGCTCGTCTGCGGGCAGTTCGCTAAACTTTCACGAGGCGAAAGCTTGTTGTTGTCAAAGTAATATATATTATATTACTCGGTAATATATATACTTTTACTTAGTAATATATATACTTTTACTTGGTAATATATATTATATTACTTTGTGAAAGACGGTCTTTTATGTCGTGGAAGTGTGTCGGAGGGGTTGCCGGGGCTTGTCTATTCAGCCGTTTCGCGCAACACGGCCAGCGAACGCAGCTCGGGAAAGCCCGGCACATGGTGGCGGTAGTATTCCACCAGACAGTCGGTGATGCGGTTGCGCTCCTGTCGCGACAGGCGGAAGAGGTGCATCGTCTCGTAGTCCATGCGCATCAGCGTGGTGATGTGGGCAGCCTCGGAGGGTTGCAGGAAGTCGGGATGCACGGGCGCAGTGGCTACGAAGGCGGCAGCACGAAGGTCGAAATAGTAGCCTTTGGCATAGTCGTCGAGGTTTGGGTAGAAGCCGATGAACCGCGACAGGCGCATCATGAACACCAGATGGAAGTTGGCAAAGTTGCGCTGTGCACCGTCGAGCCAGCTGATGCTCGCCTCGCAATAGCGGTAGAGCAACGGGTTGTCCTGTTCCGCGCGCGTACAATAATATATAAATTCAGCGAGGAACAGCGAAATCGCCAGCTTTGCGGCATTGAGCGGTATCGACGTGAAGGGCACGGCTATGCGCACATCGCGCATGCGTTGCAACTGGCTCTTCGGCCTGTAGTCGAACGCGATGTCGAGCAGCGTGAGCGGCTGAAACAACTGTTTCTTCACCCTTGCCTTCTGTGTCTTGCCAATGTGCTGGATGAACGAGAGTCGCCCCTGCTCCTCGGTGAGCAGGTCGATGATAATCTGCGACTCGCCATACTTCAGTGTCCTCAGCACGATGGCACGCGTCTTGGTCTGCATGTTTGGCGTTATTTTTCCGCAAAATTACAAAAAATACTGTCGAAAAAGCATTTTTTTGAAAGAAAATTTGGCAGGTTGCAAAAAAAGCTGTATCTTTGCACCCGCTTTTAATGCCACGATGTCAACGTTGAGGCAAAGAAAGTCAAGAAGGGGTCCCTTCGTCTATCGGCTAGGACGAGAGATTTTCATTCTCTAAAGAGGAGTTCGACTCTCCTAGGGACTACAACTACAAGTCTGCCATCTGCGCAGCAGATGCGCCAACTTTCGGTAAGCTGAGCTTAGAGAGGAACGGTGGCAGAGGGCTTCGAGAAGTCCGCCCAGGGCAGCCCCGAAAAGCGCAAGACCCACAGGCCTTAGTCTTTTTTTTTATTTAAACATTAAAACATTATTATTACAAATGGCAAATCACAAATCAGCTCTGAAGAGAATCCGTCAGACAAAGACACGCACCCTGCATAACAAGTATTATGCAAAGACAATGCGTAACGCCGTGCGCAAGCTGCGTGCGATGACCAACAAGGAAGAGGCAGTGAAGCTCTATCCTGCCGTGCAGAAAATGCTTGACAAACTGGCTAAGAACAACATTATTCACAAGAATAAGGCAGCCAACCTGAAGTCGAGTCTCTGCCAGCACATCAAGAAGTTGGGCTAAGAAAAAGATTTCATTGGATTTATTTTAGTATAAGCGGCAGGCTATGCTCATGAGAGTGTGGCCTGCTTTTTTTGTCGGGTTTCGTCAGACTTTGCACCCGGCTCATCGGCCCACGTAGTAGCCCGGCGCATTGTCCGACCGTCGCAGGTAAGGCTCGGCGTCGTCGTAGGGAATGGCAAACGGTGCGCCGTTGCTGTTCTGCGCCGGACCGATGACGACGATGATGCCGTCGAGGAATCCGGCTTCGCCCACAAACAGACTCTCGGCACGGTGTGCGTCGAGCTTCATGTCTTCGCGGGCTGCCCACATGAGCTTCTTGATTTGCAGCTCGTCGCAGTTGAAAATCTCGGACACGCTGATGCGATGACCGTCTTCCTTGCTGAACGAGGCACAGTCGGTGGTGGTCCACGTCACCGAGTCCTTGTCGGCAATGGTAGCCATGAACGTCACGCACGTCGGGTCTTCAAAGCTCCACACTATCTCCACCTTCCTTGCCGAATGGTCGGCCTGCTTCAGGTATTCCTTGCAGCTGCGGTCGAGCAGGTGGGGGAAGTCGGCCTGGTCGATGTTGTCCGGCACAGGCACCTCCAGCATTTCGCAAATCCATCGCTTCACGCCCCGCATGGCAGCGCGGCTGCCCTCGGTGGGCACGTCGATGTTGGCCCGGTACGACGAAGCACCCAGCGTCTCCTTGCAGGAATACGTCTGTACGTCGAAGAAATCCTGAGCTCTTGCTCCCGTCGGTGCCAACACGAGACACAGCAGGAGAAGCGGAAAAAATGCCGTTAAAACGGTGCAAAATGCCTTGGCCGTCCTTTTCATAACTGCAAAGGTACGAAAAATTCGTTTTTCTGCAACTTTTTTACATATTTTTGTATGTTAAAAATTTCCATATTCCATGTTTTTTTTGTACCTTTGCAACCTATAAACAAATTAAATAAAATGGCAGAAAACAAGCAAATAGCAAACAACTATTCAGCAAGTAATATCCAGGTGCTCGAAGGCCTGGAGGCCGTGCGCAAACGCCCGGCTATGTATATCGGTGACATCAGTGAGAAAGGACTGCACCATCTGGTCAACGAGACCGTCGACAACTCTATCGACGAGGCTATGGCCGGCTTCTGTACCCACATTGAGGTGACCATCAACGAAGACGGGTCGATTACCGTGCAGGACAACGGTCGCGGTATTCCCGTCGACGAGCACGAGAAGATGCACAAGTCGGCCCTCGAAGTGGTCATGACCGTGCTCCATGCCGGTGGTAAGTTTGACAAAGGCTCCTACAAGGTTTCCGGCGGTCTGCACGGTGTGGGTGTCAGCTGCGTCAACGCCCTCTCCTCGCACATGACCTCGCAGGTGTTCCGCAACGGACACATCTATCAGCAGGAATACGAGAGGGGGAAACCTCTCTACGACGTGAAGATTGTAGGCGACACCGACAAGACAGGTACGCGCCAGCAGTTCTGGCCCGACCCCACCATCTTCACCACCACCGAATACAAGTACGACATCATCGCCCGCCGCATGCGCGAGCTGGCCTATCTTAATGCCGGCATCACCATCACGCTGACCGACCTGCGCCCCGATGAGGACGGCAATCTCAGGGAGCCTGAGGTGTACCATGCCAAAGAGGGCCTGAAGGAGTTTGTGCGCTACGTCGACCGTCACCGCGCGTCAATCATCGGCGACCCCATCTGTCTGAAGACCGAGAAGGACGGTGTGCCCATAGAGGTGGCGCTGCTCTACAATAGCGATTACAGCGAGAATATCCACTCATACGTAAACAATATCAACACCATCGAGGGTGGTACCCATCTGACAGGCTTCCGCATAGCCCTGGCCCGCACGCTGAAGAAGTATGCCGACGAGGACGATCAGCTGCGTAAGCAGATTGAGAAAGCCAAGATAGAGGTTGCACAGGACGACTTCCGCGAGGGCCTCACGGCTATCATCAGCGTCAAGGTTGCTGAGCCTCAGTTCGAGGGTCAGACCAAGACCAAGCTGGGTAACTCTGAGGTTAACGGTGCTGTGCAGAAGGCTGTGGGCGAGGCCATGAGCAACTACTTGGAAGAACACCCGAAGGAGGCTCACACCATCTGCGAGAAGGTTATTCTGGCTGCCACCGCACGCATCGCCGCCCGCAAGGCCCGCGAGAGTGTGCAGCGCAAGAATCCCATGTCGGGTGGCGGACTCCCCGGCAAGCTGGCAGACTGCTCTAACAAAGACCCGAAGGAGTGCGAGATCTTCCTCGTTGAGGGCGACTCCGCCGGTGGTTCGGCCAAGCAGGGCCGCGACCGCCACTTCCAGGCCATCCTGCCCCTGCGCGGTAAGATTCTGAACGTAGAGAAAGTGCAGTGGCACCGCGTGTTCGAGGCCGAGTCGGTCATGAACATCATTCAGTCCATCGGCGTGCGCTTCGGCGTCGACGGTGAAGGCGACCGCGAGGCCAACGTCGACAAGCTGCGCTACGACAAGATTATCATCATGACCGACGCCGACGTTGATGGCTCTCACATCGACACGCTCATCATGACGCTCTTCTTCCGCTTCATGCCGAAGGTCATCGAGGACGGCCATCTCTACATCGCCACGCCGCCGCTCTATAAGTGCACCTACAAGAAGGTCAGCGAATATTGCTACACCGAGCAGCAGCGCCAGGCCTTCATCGACAAGTATGTGGCAGGCGACGAAAACGCCGCAGCCCTCCACACCCAGCGCTACAAGGGTCTGGGTGAGATGAACCCCGAGCAGCTGTGGGAGACCACTATGGACCCTGCGAAACGTCTGCTCAAGCAAGTCTCTATCGAGAATGCCGCACAGGCCGACGAGATTTTCTCCATGCTCATGGGCGACGACGTAGAGCCGCGCCGCGAATTCATCGAGGCCAACGCCACCTATGCCAACATCGACGCATAAAACGGACCCCACAAAAAGGCATATCCGCAACGGGATATGCCTTTTTTCATTTCTGCTCCTACTCACTTCGTGCGGCTATATGTACAATGGTAAGGGAGGCAGCCTCGTCAGTGTACCCTATGAGACAAGCGTCTGTTACCGACAGGCCTTGCGGGCATTGGAGCAGCACGACTACTCTGGGGCGCAAGACCAGATGGAGAAGGCCATGTTGGTGAATGCGAGGAGACTGAAACCAGAAAAGGCACTGGGAGCCGATGCCGAGATTTTGCGCAATATCACCACGGCAGCGGCTTTTGCACATGTCGCGGAAACTCAAAGAGCAGACAGTATGACTGCCATAGCCATGGGACGATTGCGCTCATTGACGGCCGAAATTCCTTTGGTAGACAGGAAAACTGGAAGTGTTGAGCATCAAATAGCCGGACATCCACTTTATTTTCCAGCTCTCGGTTTGTCATTGATTATGTTGATAGCATTGCTTCTTCATTATCGAAAAGTTGACAACTATACTTCGGCCCTCAGTTCCAGTACCACAGAAATAGGCAACCTGAACAATGAAATAGGCAACATAAAAAACAAAATCAGTGGTTATCAGGCTGAAGTAGATAGACTCAACGAGCGTATCAGTCGAATCCAGACCACCACCAACGAACGACTTGGAAAAGGGCAGCAGATTTTCGACCGCCTGAAAGACGGAGGCACCATGAAAAATATTTCCATTGAAGACGAACAGAGCTTTATAGACTACTATGCATTCTCTCATCCCGAAGATTTTTCCCGACTGACCTCGCTATATACTAATCTTTCGCTTCGCCATACTACCTATCTCATTCTTTGTGAGATGGGCTTCAGTGACAAGACCATTCAAGACATTCTCTTCGTAGCAAGCAGTACTATCCGCAATTATCGTCTGCGCATGAACCGCAACAGGAAGTGATAATGCCCATTCATGAAAAAGCATGACAGCAAAAAACTGTCACGCCTTTCAAACAATTTTTTTAGATAGAGATTAATTCAAAGCCTGACTCGCCTGTCGCATGGCATGAAAATAATCGATATATGTTTGGTGGCAAACCGTGTTGAGCAGTATCCAGATTACCATTAGTAACAGCAACACCGAATACTTTCGGTTGTTGAAATACACTGCGGCACCTATGCTGCTGAGTAAGACGATAATATGATTGACTATCGGATACAACAAACTATGCGCATCGATATAAAGAAGAGGTGTAAGTAAAATGAAATAGCCGAGTACCACAGAAAGCGTAACCGCTGTCGTCTGACGAATACTCTTGGCCTTCAAGTGGTCTAACCAGTACATGGTCAATGCAAAGATAGACACACTCTCAATACAGGTGCTCAAGAAAACATTGTGGTACACTCTTATCCACGAAAGCAAAAGCTGTATGGCCACTCCGCTTAGGAAGGCATAAAAAAGATTCTTTTTCATAATGTTGATGGTTTAACAATAGTTGTTGACTGGCTATATTTCTGTTTGTCAGGCTGCAATGATGTTTGTTGCCGGTCTTTCGCCCTTTGTTCATACTCATGCCACTGGGGGAAGATGTCGTTAAATACCTGTTCGGAAAAGAGATTCATCAGAATTAAGACGATAGCTGACAGCAGTAGCGTAATGCGGGTTTTCTCTCGAAAGCAGAGTGCAGCTAACAGAATGGCAGACACGACGATGACAGGAACGAGAATAGAAAAAATGAGAGCCGAAAAGTTCACGATGCGCAAAGGAATCTCCACTGCAAGTCGGCCTACGACGACAGCAGTAGTGATGCCTCGGATGCTACTCTGCCCAGGTGTATAGGTATTTAACAAAAACCATGTGAGAAGAAAGTAAAGAATAGACCCCGTCCATCCTGCAATGGGTATGGAACTTTGCCCAATCCAACATGTCGCGAGAAATAATGTCAGCGACGCGACAAACGAAACAATAAGTGGTTTTTTCATAAGCAATAATAACTAAAGGGTTATAAAATTCTGGGACAAAGGTAAGGCCGAAGTAGCATGTTTCCAAATATTTTTCATACTATTTTTTACAAGCGTCGCAGCTGACTTTTTCTCGCAAGATATTGAATGACATGTTGTTATCTCGTAAAGGAAGAATAGGATGAATGTCCAAATGCGACGTTTTTTCAATGAAAAGTCTACGCAAATTACCAATTTGAATAGTTGTTTTTCATTTTATCTCATTGTAGAAACTCATTGTATCTGTTGAAATGTTCTGTTTTTACATAAAACAGACTGCGTCTCAGCATAGCTCAAGCAAGCTTGGCTCTGTGTTCGGCTTGTTCTGTTTTTCCTAAAAATGTTTGTGGTTTGGGAAGAAAATGGTATCTTTGCAGGCGGAAAAAGGAAAAATCGGACAATTTATGCTTACTGACATGATTAAAGAGATGAGTGTGGCTTCGGCCCGCGAGATTTATGCGGGTAGTCATATCGGCAACGACCTGCTGCTGATAGACAGGGTTTCAGACATTCCGCTGCCCAACGAGCCGCGGCGCATGCAGTGTCTGCTGCTGGCGTTGTGCACGTCGGGACAGGCTCGCTATACGGTTGACACGATGGAGCACCTGGTGCAGGCGGGCGACCTCATCATCATCAGCGAGGGACAGGTGCTCGACAACTATATGCTCAGCCGCGACTGCGAGGGTGTGGGCATCATCCTGAGCTACGACTTTTTCCGCGAAATCATCATGGGTATCCACGAGATGTCGCAGTTGTTTATCTTTGCCCGAAATCATCCTGTTTGTAACCTCAGCGAAGCGGAAAAACAGAACATCGTCAGCTATTTCCATGTCATCAAGCAAAAAGTAGACGACCGTCAGCACCATTTCCGCCGTGAGACGGTGCAGAGCCTGATGGCCACGATGATCTACGACCTGAGCAACACCATCTATCGGATGCAGAACATGGACGGGATGCGACAGACGCGGGCCGAGAAAATCTTTATGGACTTCATTCGGCTGGTGGAGCACAACTTCCGCCGTGAGCGGCGTGTAGGTTGGTATGGCCTGCAGTTGGGCATCACGCCGAAATATCTGTCGGAGAGCGTGAAGGCCGTCAGTCGGCGAACGCCCAACGAGTGGATTGACAACTATGTGACCATGGAGCTGCGCGTGCAGCTGAGGAATTCTACGAAGAGCATCAAGCAGATTGCCGAGGAACTGAATTTCCCCAACCAGTCGTTCCTTGGAAAATACTTCAAGGAGCATGTGGGGCTCAGTCCGTCGGACTATCGGAAGGGCGTCAAGTAGGACAAGGACGTTGAAAAGTTGAAAAGTTGAAAGGTTATATGGCCCATATAACCGAGCTATATGGCCCATATAGCATTGTTATATGGCCCATATAACTATCTGAAAGCTTAGCTTTTCATCTTCAATCTTTCACTTGTGTTACGCGGCACGCCGCGTCAACTATTCTACGGATTCAAGGATTTGAGGATTTTTATCCTCTCTTTTCTGTGTTTTTCCGTGTTCATCTGTTGCTAATTTTTAACGCGGCACGCCGCGTCCCTACATTCTAATGGAATTTTATTCCGTGCCCCTCCGTGTTCATCTGTTGCTAATTTTTACGCGGCGTGCCGCGTTATATATTTTCTATTGGTGTCCGGTAAAAACGTTTTACCTTCTTTGATAATCCCAGTGTTTATTTGTGTTTGCCGATATTTACAAAACAAAGAGGCTTATTTGCGCGGCCTGAAGGGCCAGCAAGCTAATAGCCCAAGGCATCGCCTTGGGTTAGCGGAATGTTGAGATTGCGCCCTGTAAGGGCAAAAGACCATTAGCCCCCTAAATTAGGGGGTTGGGGGGCTTACCCAACGTAGATGTGCAGCTTTTGCCCTTACAGGGCGTTCTTTACTGGCACAATTTACCCAGGGTGTTACCCTGGGCTATTAGCTTGATGGCCCTTCAGGCCGTTTTTACCGGACACCAACATATATTTTCAACCTTTTACCTTTTCAACTTTTCCACCGTTTCGGCCAGTTCTTCCAATTCTGCATACCAGTCGGCACCGAAACGGCGGATGAGCGGTTCCTTCAAAAACTTATAGACCGGCATGTCGACCTCCTTGCCTTTGGCTACGGCATCGCGGCAGATGTCCCATCGGCTGTAGTTCAGCCCGATGGTGCCGTCGCCGAACTGCTTGGCGCGGATGGGGTAGAGCGAGCATGAGATGGGTTTGCAGAACCGTGTGTGGCCCTTGCGATAGGCGCGCTCCAGTGCACACAGGCAGTTGCCGTCTTCGTAGCAGGTGAAGACACAGTCTTTTCCGTTGACGATGCTCGTCACCATGTCGCCCTCCTGGTCGATGTAGGCCACGCCCTGCTGGTCGATTTTCGCCTGCGCCTGCGCCGAGAGATCATCCCACACCACATCGAGCGCCGACTCAATTTCGCCGATTTCATCGGGAGAAACGGGTGCGCCGGCATCGCCTTCCACGCAGCAGATGCCTCGGCATTTCTCGTAGTCGCAGCAGAAACGTTCGGTCAGTATGTCGGGCGACAGCAGCACGTCGCCCACTTGTAGTATCGGAAGTATTCTTTTCTCCATTTACACCTGCAAAAGTATATAAAAAAATTGATTTTCTGGTTCTCTGATTTAATATTTCCTATTCATCATCCTCACCAGCGAGGACTTTCTTCCAAAAGTCATCGGGCCCGTCGGCAAACACCGCCATCCGCCGCATGTCGTAGAGAAACAGCGAGAGGCTGACAATCACCATCATGTTAATCTGCCATTCCGTGCACGCTTTGCTCAAGAAAGCAAGAAGCGTTGCAGCCATCAGCAACAGCCAGATGCCAATCCTACGCATACGGCCGCTGTGCATCACCATTGTCCACCAAATGGCTCGGAAAATTCCCCAGACGATTGTGGGGACTGCGATGATTCCTGTAAAAAGGATATAGGAAAGGAGGACACCTAAAAGATAGGCAATAATAATTCTCACAGATAGCCAGAAATAGTTGGTCGGCAGGCTGACATCAGGGTCTGATAAAAGGGAATAAATCAATATCGCCGGTCCGACAACGTAGACAAAGAAAAACACAGCGTTTCCAATAAACCTTTCCAGTCTGGGATGGCTCCCCATGGTAAGCGAAGCGATTTGGCGAAACCGCATCGACTCCCATCGGTTTTCTGTCTCCAATCTGAACTTGAAAGTCATGAACATCAGTGTCATACCAGCGCATAGGACGAAAAACCCCAATCCGTCAAGCTCACTTTGACTGACCAGCGAAAAAGAAAAACACGCATTCGCCACACATGTCCCCATCCAAGCCGCTATAGTCCACCAGCAAAACAAAAACGTGCTGCGACTCTTGCATACCATCCTGTCGGTTCTCACGATTTTCATATCATATTCAGTTTTTAGTTTTTAGTTTTCAGTTTTCAGTTTTTAACCTATTAACGCGGCCTTCCAAGCCCCCCCCCCGTAGCCGACCGCCGCGTCCCTACATGCTAATGGAGTGTTTCCCTTACATCCGTGTCCCTCTGTGTTCATCCGCTGCAAACCTTTCAACTTTACCACTCGATGGGCTCCAGCCCGTGTTGTTCGAGGTAGGCATTGCACTGCGAGAAATGGTGGTTGCCAAACCATCCGCCGCGGTTGGCAGAGAGGGGAGAGGGGTGCACCGACTCGAGAACGAGGTTGCGCTCCTTCGGAATCATGTAGGCTTTGCCGCGTGCATAGCCGCCCCAGAGCATATAGACGAGGTGCTCGCGTTGTGCGGCGAGGGCGCGGATGGCGGCATCGGTGAACTGCTGCCAACCCAGTCGGGCGTGGCTGTTGGCCATGTGGGCACGCACGGTGAGCGAGGCGTTGAGCAGCAGCACGCCCTGCCGTGCCCACCGCTCCAGGTTTCCTGTCGTGGGGATGGGTGCCCCGGTGTCGTCGTGTATCTCCTTGAAAATGTTTTGCAGCGACGGGGGAAACGGCACACCGTCTTGCACGGAGAAACTCAGCCCGTGAGCTTGCCCCGGTTCGTGGTAGGGATCTTGTCCGATGATGACCACTTTTGCCCGATGAAATGGGCAAAAATTGAAGGCATTGAAGATTTTTGGCCCAGGCGGATAGCAGGTTGTCGACTGGTATTCGCGACGCACGGCATCGGTCAGTGCAACGAAGTAGGGTTTCTCAAATTCGCCCTGCAACTGTTCTTTCCACGAGGGTTCTATCTGTACGTTCATACTTTATTCAGTTTTTAGTTTCCAGTTTTCACTTTTTCAACTTTTCACCCTTTTATTGTTGGTGCAAAGGTAAAAAATATTTGTGAATTATGATTTATAAAATTCGAATTATTGCATCGTATGGCCGTGCTTGTTCTGGTGGTGGCCGGTGGGCTGCCAATATTGGCACAGGCCGACCTGGCTCGCCTGAACCTCTCCTATATTTTTTTCATTTTCCCTACAAAGATATAACGAAAAGAGTAAAATGCAAAAAGAAACTATGCTTTTCTTTTTATTTCATTTTTTCTTTGTATCTTTGCAGTCGAAGCATGGTTCACGGACCGTGCAGACATCGTGGGTAAAAAATAAGCGTTGGCTATTATTCAAAACGTTCAGAAACTTGCAGGTGGAAAGAACTACTCAGATAATAATGGACGCGCTCACTGGCTTAGTGGGCGTTTTCCTGTTTTCTGAGTATAGGTTTCCTGCAAGTACCTTGAACGTTGGACGGGGATTCGTCCACGTTTTGTGTCTATATACGAGGTGCTTGCAGGATTTTTTGTTTGGTGGCACGACGCATTAGTATAAAATTAAAACTAATGCTATATGGCTAAATCATTAATCGAAGAGCTGCCCCGTATTGTGAGCGAGGGCAGACGTGAGGCTGCACAGATATTGGAGCGGCTGAGTAGTGGCACACATATTGGTTTGCAGACCAATGAGTTGGTGCTGCCGAGTAAGGACGTAAGCGGACTGTTCAAGGGCAACACGCCGCAGATACCTAATGCGTTCAACATGGCGGGAGGCAATGGTGAGTGGATGAACCGCCTTATCTATGGTGACAATCTCTTGGCGATGCAAGCACTCCTTGCTGGCGATGCCCAAACGGGCTTACCTTCGCTTCGGGGCAAGGTCGATTTGATTTATATTGACCCACCGTTTGATTCCAAAGCTGACTATAGAACCCCAATACAACTGCCATTTGCAGATATATCACAAAAACCCACTGTCATTGAACAATTTGCCTATGCAGATACGTGGGAAGAAGGAACGATATCCTATTTACGGATGATGCTTCCAAGACTAATCCTCATGAAAGAATTGCTAAAGAATGATGGGGCATTGTATGTTCATATTGATTGGCATGTTGGGCATTATTTGAAAGTAATATTGGATGACATCTTTGGCAAGGAAAACTTTCGGAATGAAATAGTATGGTATTATCCTGGTAGAGAGAAACTGTCGGATTCGAAGTTCCAGTCTAAACATGATGTAATTCTTTTTTATGCTGTCAATGACCAAACAAAAATAAATCCTATAACAAAGGTTTGGGATAAAGAGGACCGTATAAAGATGCTGAGAAGAAAAATCTATGTAGATGACGATGGAAGAGAGTGGTTTTGGGAGACTCGCGGTCAGGCCAATGGGATAGAGCCATATAAACGGTATTTGGACGAATATGTTGAGAAGGGGGGGGCATTGAATGACGTTTGGGATGACATTCAATTTTTGAGGGGTAACCATCCTGAAAGAACACATTATGCCACCCAAAAGCCCGAAGCCCTTCTCGAACGCATTATCAAAGTCTCTTCCAACGAAGGCGACCTCGTTTGCGACTTCTTCGGCGGTAGCGGCACAACGGCGGCGGTGGCTGAGCGATTGGGCAGACGCTGGATTACCTGCGACATTGGCAAGCCTGCCTCATTGGTGATGCGCAAACGATTCATTGACCAGGAAGTAAAGCCATTCCTATATCAAAGCATTGGCGACTATCAGAAGGAAGCGTTCAGGAACAACAAGCGCTATAAGCATGTGGGCGATTTGAGCCAAGTGGTGTTAGGGCTGTATGGCGCACTGCCCTTTACGCCAGAGCAGACGAACGACAGGAACTTCGGATATATTAAAGGTACGCGAACGTTGGTGATGGTGGATTCGCCCAACCGACTGACAACGGCTGCAACCATCCGCCGAGCCGTTGAAGCAAAGGCTTCGTTGCTGGGCGGCGATTGGGAAAAGGTGGTTGTGCTTGGCTGGAACTTCGCCTTCGATATTTCGCAAGCCATTCAGAAATATCAAGATTCAAAGGTGGAGGTGTTGGTGATTCCGCCCGACCTATTGGATAAGTTGGCAAAGAAGGGCTACAAGAAACTGATAGACGACCGAAGTGTGCGCTTCTCGTCTTTGCAATACTTGGTTGTGAAGCCGTTGGTGGTGAAACAGGCTGGTGAATTGGATGAGATAGACGTAGAGTTAGAGAACTACGTTTTGCTGTCGCCCGACAATATTCCTCTTGACGATAAAGATAAAGAGAAACTGCAAAAGGTGTTGGAAAGCGACCCGCTCTCGTTGATAGAATACTGGAGTATCGATCCTGACTATGACGGCGTGACCTTCCGCTCTACATGGCAAGACTATCGGGAGAATGTGGATAACGACAACGACCCGTTGCATTGTGTGTATAAGACGCGTCTCAGAGTGGCCCATAAGGAGCAGCGGAAGGTTTGCATCAAGGCTGTTGATGTGTTTGGTTTTGAAAGTCAGGTAATAGAGGAGGTATAAGCTATGGCAACAAACGGAATGAATGCTTCGCTGGAGTTGGCGAAGCGACTTAGCGAAACCGTAAACGCTGCATGGGAGAGTGGCGAACTGATGAACCGTGTGACGCCTACCACACAAGAATTATTGAAGTTCTGGTTCTCTGAGGAATACTGCTCCTTGCGTAATCAGAATTTTCATGCAGGTCAGCGGCAGGCTATCCTGAACATCATCTATCTGCACGAAATGACGGGCGTGAGGAATGTGTTGCAGTATTATGAACAACTGACTCCTGACTTGATGCCGGTGGTGGACTTAGGTACACTGGGAAAGAAAAAGTACCAGATGCCAAAGTATGCCGTAAAGATGGCAACGGGTACAGGTAAGACTTGGGTGATGCATGCGCTATTGCTTTGGCAGATGCTGAATGCGAGACATGAGGATGTGAAAAGCGGACGCTTTACGAAAAACTTTTTGATTGTGGCTCCAGGTTTGATAGTCTATGACCGTCTGCTTGATGCATTTTGTGGAAGAATGGAGCGCGGCAAAGAAGAAAGGAACATAGAAACCAATGATTTCTACCTGAATCAGGAAGTTTTTATCCCCGTACACTATCGACAAGAGGTGTTTTCGTTTATCCAGAACAACGTGGTAACGAAAGAAGAAGGCATCGGACGGAAGACAACTGGTGACGGACTGATTGCGCTTACCAACTGGCATCTGTTTGAAAACCAACTGGCAGAAGATTCGGACGAGTCACAGCCAAAAGATATCCCAGGAATGATTAACGAACTGCTACCCATCCGTCCTGGCAAAGCGACCGGCAATGATTTGGGCATGTTGGATCGTCGTTATCTGCGAGGTTCGGAGCTGGAGTATTTGGCAGCGTTGGAAGACATCATGGTTATCAACGATGAGGCCCATCATATCCATGAACTGAAGCGCAATGGAGAAATAGAAGAAGTAGAATGGCAAAAGGGATTGAACGCAATTGCCGAAAAGAAAGACGAACATTTTTTCCAAATAGACTTCTCTGCAACTCCTTACGACCAACGAGGTTCAGGCAAGAAAGTGCAGAAGTGTTTCTTCCCCCATATCATTGTTGACTTCGATTTGGCAACGGCTATGCGTATGGGTCTGGTAAAGACGCTCCTTCTTGACCGCCGACAGGAGCTGACTGAATTGATGAATTTAGAGTATAAGGCTGTACGCGATGAGCGCAATAAGGTATGTGACCTGAGCGACGGACAACGCTTGATGCTTCGTGCAGGATTGGCAAAACTGAAGAAACTGGAAACGGAGTTTACGGCTGTTGATGGAAAGAAGAATCCAAAGATGCTTGTCATATGTGAAGACACATCAGTTGCTCCATATGTGAATCAACTGATGTTGGATGAAGGATTGGCGCAAGATGAAGTAGTAACTATTGATAGTAATGCCAAGGGCGAAGTGTCTGAGGAAGAGTGGAAAGAGACCAAGAAGAAACTCTTTGACATTGATAAATACAGAAGCCCCAAAGTAATAGTCTCCGTATTGATGTTGCGTGAAGGTTTTGATGTAAACAACATTTGTGTGATAGTGCCACTACGTTCTTCTGAAGCTCCCATCTTGCTTGAACAAATTATCGGGCGAGGTTTGCGTCTGATGTGGCGAGAACCAGAATACCAGAGTATTAAAAGTGATGACCGCAAGCGAGTACTTCAATTACACAGTCAGCCAAGAACCTATATAGACATGTTAAGCATCATAGAACATCCTGCTTTTATACAGTTCTATGAGGACTTGTTTGCTCAAGGCTTGGCCGTCGAGGAAACTGGTGAGACTGGTGCTGCAGGCTCTACAGGTGATTTGATAAAGGTGGGTTTGCGGGAAAACTATGAGCAGTTTGATTTTGATTGGCCTATCATCGTGAGGGAGGCCGAAGAAGAATTGGAAGATGTAGAGATAGACATTGCAATGCTACAACCTTTTACGGCATTTCCATTGGAGATGCTGCGTCGGTTCTTGGCTCAAGATGGAGAGACTTTTATCTCTCAGGAAGCTATCTCAAAGACACAGTTCGGTCGTTATAAGGTGACTGCCAATCTGTTTACGGCTACAAGTTATAATGAGTATTTGCAGAAACTGCTGCGTACCATTACATTGAGGTTTGACCGAGTTTCTTCGCATAGGGAAATGCCTGTGCCTAACTTACAAATAAATGAATCTCAGACTATAGCTGCCGTAGATAGGTATATTCGTACAAGGTTGTTTGAGCAGACCTTCAATCCTTTCAATGGCAGCGATTGGAAGATATTGCTCTCAAAGGATGCCATAGTAACCAAACATATTATCGAAGAAATGGCGCGTGCCATCTTTAATCTTCAAAACAATATCATGACAACAGATGCGCAGGTGATTCATACTCGCTTCTCTTCTGTAACAGAAATCAAAATGCGTGAATCATATTCAGTAGAAACCCATAAGACCATCTATGAGCGACAAGGCTACCCCTCACATGGTGGCGGATTGGAAAAGGCGTTTATTGATTTCCTTGAAAAAGACGGTGAAGTAGAGCGGTTCCTGAAAATCAGTGAAAATATGCATCCGTTTGCCGTTATCTATTATATGAGGAAAGACGGCTTAATGGCAACCTATCACCCTGATTTTATTGTAGCTACACGAGACAAGGTGTATCTGATAGAAACCAAAGGAAATGACAAGTTGTTCGACAAAAATGTTCGTCAAAAACAGACCGCAGCAGTGGAATGGACAAAGAAGATTAACGAGCTGAAGCCTGAGGAGCGGATGAATCGAGAATGGGAATACGTGCTTGTCAGCGAAGATAATTTCTATGGCCTGTCTGCTAACGGCGCAACGATAAATGATATTTGTGACCGTTGCAAGGTTTCGCTTTCTGCAGCGACAGGCGAATTGTTTGTGTGAAAAGAAAATGGAAGGCAAAATAAACCTTCCATTTTTTATGATTAATCAGGCTTAAAATACGTTTTTTCCCCGTTGATGATATAAATGCCCTTTTTATCTTAAAATCTGATACTTAAAGTCGTCAAACTGAGCTTTTCCGTCTTCACCGTAGCAGTAGAGGCCAATGCGGATGCCTTTCCAGTTGCCGCTGCGCATTTCGAACGGTGTCCCGACGGTTGTAAACTGTCTGCCGTCGAGGCTGTAGGCAAACTGGTGGCGGTTGGCGGTGATGTCGAGGTTGATGCGCAGGTAGACTTTCGACGGTCGTTTGGCGACGACCACTTTGCGCTGTCCGTTCTCTTCAAGGTAGATACCGTCGGCACAAATGCCGATGCCCTGATAGGTGCGTCCTATGCAAAGCAGACCGGCAAAGGTGTTGGCAGTGAGGTGTCGGCAGTCCAACAGGACGGTGCCCTCGCTGGCAAAGCCCATGGTTTTCTGCGTGAGCATGTTTCGGGCGTTTTTCAGGTTTGGCGAGGGCTGTGCGCTGATGGTCAGCCATCCTTTTCTTTCGGTAAGGCTCCAGTGGTTGTTGTCGGGATTGTGACACCACTGCCATTGCAGTCCCAGTTGTTGCTGATTGAAGTTGTCGTCGGTCTGGGGCAGTTGCGGCTTGGTGTCGCTGCCCACGGCAGGCTTTGTCCACACCATGACGGGCTCGCCGATGCCGTTTCCGTCGATATCGACACCCATCAGTGGCCAGTCGTCTTTCCATCGGGCAGGTTGCAGGTGGACGACGCGTCCCAGCACGGGTGTACTCTGAAAGTGATAGAACCACCATTCGCCGTCGGGGGTGTCGACCAAAGCTCCTTGGTGCGGACCGTTGACGGCTGTGCTGCCTTGCTCTAACACCACGCGTTTCTCATAAGGTCCGTAGACATTCTTCGAGCGCAAGACGGTCTGCCAGCCTCCGCTGACGCCGCCTTCGGGAATAATCAGATAGTAGTAGCCGTTGCGTTTGAGCCATTTTGTACCTTCTGCCACGGGGCCAGTATAGACGGTCACGCCGTCGTCGAGCAACTTCTTGCCGTCGGCCGACATCTTGTGGATGATGATGGGACCGGCACCCCACTGGCTGCGGCCGAGGTAGGCTTGACCGTCGTCGTCCCAGAGTGGGCAGGGGTCTTCCCACCTCGGTACTTCCTTCACGCAGTGCAGTGGTGTCCACGGACCGTGTACGTCTTCGGCAGAAGACATGAAAAGCCCTTCTTCGGGTGTGCAGAAGAAGACATAGAATCGTCCCTCGTGCCATCGGATGCTCGGAGCCCATGGGCCGCCGGCATAGTGGTTGTTGGCATCCCATCCCGGCAGGTCGAGTCGGTTGAAGATTTGACTGGCCACTTGCCAGTTCACCATGTCGTCCGACTCCAGCACCTGCATACCGATGAAGTGGAAGTCGCTGGCCACCATGTAATACTTGCTGCCCACGCGGATGACGTCGGGGTCGGAGTAGTCGGCGTTCAGCACAGGGTTCTTATAGGTGCCGTTGCCTTGGTCACCCCAGTTGAGGGGTGACTGTGCATTGGCGGCCAGCACAAACAGGCTGCTGAGCAGTAGGACGATTTTCTTCTTCATTTTTTTCTTTTCTTCTTCATTTTTTTCTTGGTACAGACATTCCGGGGTGTTGCTGACAGTGCCTTAGTCTTCGATGAGGTTTTCGCCCGTCATGTCCTTGGGTTGCTCCAGTCCCATGATGTGGAGAATGGAGGGTGCTACGTCGGCAAGACGGCCGTTGCGGACGGTGGCCGAGTTGTTGTCGGTGACGTAGATGAAGGGCACGGGGTTGAGCGAGTGGGCGGTGTTGGGCGATCCGTCGGCGTTGATGGCGTTGTCGGCATTGCCGTGGTCGGCAATGATGATGGCCTCGTAGCCGTTGGCCTTGGCTGCCTCGATGACGTCGTGCACGCAGTGGTCGACGGCCCACACGGCTTTGGCGATGGCGTTGTAGACGCCGGTGTGACCCACCATGTCGCCGTTGGCGAAGTTCACCACGATGAAGTCGTACTGCTGGGTGTTGATGGCGTCGACGAGCTTGTCCTTCACCTCGTAGGCCGACATCTCGGGTTTCAGGTCGTAGGTGGCTACCTTGGGCGAGGGCACGAGGATGCGGTCTTCGCCTTCGAACGGAGCTTCGCGCCCGCCGTTGAAGAAGAATGTCACGTGTGCATATTTCTCGGTCTCGGCGGTGTGCAGCTGGCGCTTGCCCTGGCGCGAGAGATATTCGCCGAGCGTGTCTTCCACGTTCTCCTTGGGGAACAGGATGCCCACACCTTGGAACGAAGCGTCGTAGGGAGTCATGCAGTAGTAGTGCAGTCCGGCGATGGTTTTCATGCCTGCGTCGGGCATGTCCTGCTGGGTGAGCACCTGGGTGAGTTCCTTGGCGCGGTCGTTGCGGAAGTTGATGAAGATGACGACGTCGCCCTCTTCGATGAGTCCGTTGACGGCGGTGTTGTGTATAGGCTTGATGAACTCGTCGGTCACGCCCTCGTCGTACGACTCCTGCATGGCTTGAACCATGTCGGCCGACTGCTTGCCCTTGCCGCCGACGATGAGGTCGTAGGCCTCTTTCACACGCTCCCAGCGTTTGTCGCGGTCCATGGCGTAGAACCGGCCGACGATGCTGGCGATGGCGGCGTCGTTCTCGGCGCATACCCGCTGCAGGCTCTCAATGAAACCGATGCCCGACTTCGGGTCGGTGTCGCGGCCGTCCATGAAGCAGTGCACGAAGAGCTGGTCTTTCAGTCCGTAGGCCTTGCCAATCTCGACAAGCTTGAACAGATGGTCGAGCGAAGAGTGCACGCCGCCGTCGCTCGTCAGACCCATCAGGTGCAGCTTCTTGCCCTGCTCCTTCGCATAGGTGTAGGCCTCCACAATCTGCGGGTTCTGCATGATGGAGCCGTCCTTGCACGCACGGTTAATCTTCACAAGGTCCTGATAGACGATGCGGCCAGCGCCGATGTTGAGGTGACCCACCTCAGAGTTTCCCATCTGACCGTCGGGCAGGCCCACATCCTCGCCCGAAGCGGCGAGCTGCGAATGAGCTGATACGGCTGTCAGATAGTCTAAATAGGGTGTGGGGGTGTTGAAAATCACGTCGCCCCGTCCGTGCTGACCGATTCCCCATCCGTCGAGAATCATCAGAAGTGCTTTTTTTGCCATAATCTTTTTATCCTTAATTCAATTTGTTGTTTTCAGCATGCAAAGTTAGACAAAAAAAATGAATTATGCGTCAGCCCGCAACGGAAATTCTTATTTGACCACGAATTTCGCGAATTGACAGTAATTTACTTTTACTATATTTTAATTCGTGGAGTTCGTTGTCGCTTAGCGACTCCGTGTAATCGTCGAGTATGAAGAATAATTCGTTCAATTACTTTACCCGCTTCGCGACAGTGACCGTTGGTTCGAGAAATTCGTGGTCAAAAAATAAAAATGCAATCCGTGGGCGAAAAGAATATAAAAATTCCACGAATGTCGATAACAGACATTCGTGGAATTTGTGGTCGGAAAAAAGTATAGCCGTATGTCTATCGGACAACCTTGCGGGCAATGTTGCCGTTGCGCACGACGTACACCTGCTTTGCGTTGCCATTGCCTTTCACGGGTCGGCCCTGCAGGTCGTAAACAGATGAGGGATGAGAGATGAGCGATGAGGGTTGAGTGTTCCCGTTCTCGTAAATTCCCTTGATACCCGTCGGCGTGGCCGTCCAGTTAGAGTTGTTTTCAGCCTCGATGGTGAACGACGATCCTGTGCGGTGCAGCAGGTAGCTGTTGTTGATGTCCTCGTGGCTGCGCACGGCCCGCCACTCGGCTTCGCCCGTCTTCTTCGTGCCGAGGTAGATGCGATAGTCGCCCTCGGGCAGCACAGACGCATCGATGCCGCTGATGTCGATGCGGCGCCCTTTGCGGTTCTCGATGTTTTGCAGTTGTTCCGACACGTAGAGCTCGACAATTTCACCCGTGGCAAGGTTCTTCGCCAGCACAGCATAGACACCGGTAAAGTTATCGACATCGAAGTTGTACATCACAGTCGAGACGCTCAGCGAGTTGATGCTCTTCTGCACGACAAGGTTTTCGCCCATGCCCCAGATGGAATAGTTGGTGCCGTTGAAGCGGGCATCGTCGGGCAGGCGCACGATGATCATGTCCTGTCCGGCGGTGTAGCCGCCCAGCGAGGCAATGTCGTAGTAACCGTTGCTTCTTCCGCCCCAGCCCCAGTTCACGTGAACCTTGCCTTTCTCGTCGTACCCGTCGATGACGAACGAGTGTCCGCCCTGGCGGTCTACGCCGCCGTAGATGATGGGGCAGCCGTCGTTCAGCTCGCCGTAGACAATCTGCATCCACTCCTCAACGGGGTAGAAGTCGCGTGTGAACAGTTTGATATTCTCATCGTATAGAAAGTGCTCGCGCAGTGCCACGCACGCATCGGCCGTGTAGGCACCGCTGCCCGACCTGGTGTACGACATCTTCACCGACACGCCACAGTGATACATCAGCGTGGACACGGCCTTGGCCTGGTCCTCGGTGAAGTTGGGCACAGTATTGTTGCGGTCGGCATAGGTGTACTGGTCGAGCATATTGGCATAATCGTAGTTTGCCTTGCCGAAGTTTGCATTGGCGCGGATACGTGTGCCGCCGCCTTCGGGCGTGAAGAAATACGATTTTGAGCCCTTGCCCGTCGTGGGATACTTGTGATAGTTCATCACCTGAGCCATCGACGTGGCCACACAGCCCGTGACATAGTGGTGCTTGGTGTTGGTAATCGTGTCCAAGTATTCGGGAGTCTGGTTGTTGTAGGGCGCATCCTGGCTCCACTTGGTGGTGAGCAGCATGTCGACCGAACTGCTGTACATCGGTAGCGGTGCGATGCTCACAGGCTCCTCGCCGTTTTCGGCCATCTGTTGCAGTGAGGCATTCATGGCCCGCAGCCACCAGTGGAAGCCCGGGTTGGTAGCCTCGTCGCTGCAGAACATCGTGTCGGAATAGCCCATGACGGGTGTGAAGCGGTCGTCGTTGGACACCACGACATAGCCACCGTCGGCATAGCCCACGATGCTCACCTCGTCGTAACGCTGCAGCACTTCGGGCGTTATGGCCTTGCCCTTAGCCTTGCGGGCCTTCTGCCGTTCTGGCATCTGGTTGTTCATGACTTGCAGGGCAGCCTGTATGAGCTGGTTGGTGGTGCGCTCGCGGGCAGACAGCAGGGTTGTTCCGAGGAACACGAGTAGCAGGATGATGTTTCTTTTCATACGATGATATTCTTTTCTCTATATGTTTTTAAGTAGGGAAAAGTAGAGACGTCACTGTTGTGGCGTCTCTACCGAACTTATTGTTTACCTGTAAAGACTACAGATTCTTACTGAACTTTCTCAATCTTGAAGTGATCCCAGATACCCCAAACTTCACGATTGTTGCGGACGAAAAATACTTCGGCATCCGGATTCCACTCGATGGTTGTCGGGAAGGTGTCGCCTTCTCCCAGTTGCCAATTGGCTACGACGTCATCGAAGACGAAGTTTTCACCATTGATGCCGGCAAACAACCAGGCGTAAGCTGTTGAGTAGGTTGAGACAATCTCGCCCAAGATGAAGCCGAGCGTACCTGCCTTCTCAGCTGCGTCAAACGAATAGTTGAAGTGCCAGCTGAAGTCAAGGTCGATACCTACGTTGTACATGCCCGGTGCACTGACGGTGAGAACCTTGTCGTAGTCGGGATCGTCCTCGTCAGTCGGACCGGTGATGGTGATGGTCTTTTCAACGACACCATAATTGGCCTTGTCGAAACCATTCCAGTCATAGAATGAAATCTTCCACTTGCCAAAGAACTTCTCATAGAAGGCGGCATCGTTGTCGCGCAGGGTGATGTTGATGGTCTTCGTGGTCAGTTGACCGCCCTCAAGCGACTTGATGTTCAGCGCGAAGGTGCGGGCCTCGTTGATCTCCTGGTCGTCGACAGTCTTAAACTGCACGTTCAGCGTGGCAGTCTTAGTGGTATCGTTGAGCAGGGTCAGCGTCTTGTCGGTAATCATGTAGTGCTCATCTTCGATAGCAGGGTTCTCACCTGTAGGAACAGCCTCAACCTCTACGTAGATGTTTCCGTTGCGATAGCCTTCAATCTGGATGGGTACGCTGACGTAGCCGGCGTTCTCTTTCACAACGAGCTCTTCTGAAGCAAAACCTACAGTGGTCTGCTGCGAGTTGACAGCCTCGTCGTCATCGGAGCAGGCTGCAAACAAACCTGCTGCGAGGAAAAGCATAAATATTTTTGCGTATTTCATAATCTTTTTTTTATAAATTACTGTAATTTATTTCCCTTACCACGAATTTCACGCGTTCATCGAAGTATCGTTCGGCAAATTACTTTACCCGCTTCGCGACAGTGACCGTTGGTTCGTGAAATCCGTGGTCTGAAAGATTTAGTTCGTATATCCAGGGTTCTGCTTAACTTTGGGGTTAGCATCGGTCTCGTGCTTCGGGATGGGCCATACCCACTTCGGGTCGTTGGCCGACTTGGTCAAAGCTGTGGTTGCCGTACCGGGAAGCAAGCAGAGGTCTTCCTGCTGGGGCACGCCACGCTGCATACCCATGTGCCAACGTTTCAGGTCAAAGATGCGCTGACCTTCGCCAACCATTTCGCGCTGACGCTCGTTGCGCAGTTCCATCATGAGGGCATCCTTCGTTGCAAACGACTGGTCGGTGTAGCCGTCGATACGTGCAGCCTCGAGTGCGTTCAGGTATTTGGCGGCTTTGGTCAAGTCGCCAGCCTGAGCGTAAGCCTCGGCAGCGATGAGATACATCTCGGCAATGCGGAACACCTTGGGCTCGATAACGAAACGGGCATACTCATACTTGCTGAACTCCTCGTAGAGACGGGTGTGGTCGATGTACTTGTTGAAACCATAGACGTCGCCCGAGCCACCTTTGTTGGTGACGATGCTGAGCACGTTGAAGTAGACGGGGAAGCGCATATCATCTTCCGAGTAGAGGTCGATGAGCGTCTGCGTAGGCAGATAGTCGGGTACTGAGCCTTCCTGATAGGGCTGGAAGCGGGCACCCAGACCACCGGGCAGCTCGTCGCGCGAAGCAACGGCCAGCTGAAGGATGGTCTCGCTGCCGCCGTCCTGCTGCCACAGGTCGGCCAGTTCGTCCTCGTCGGCTGCGAGTTCGAAGCTGCCGCCTTCGATAATCTTGGCTGCGGCTGCAGCTGCGGTAGCATAGTCGTCGCAAGCCAAAGCAGCACGGGCTTTCAGGGCCAGTACGGCGTCGGCACTTACGTAGATGTCGCTGGGTGTACCGTCGTTGGTGATGCGCTTGGCAGCCTCGTCAATGTCGGCATAGATCTGCTTGAAGGTCTCGCGCAGGGTGGAGCGGCCAGGATAGGTGCCTGGGTCAGACGAGGGGTTGTAAACCGTGCTGAACGAAACACCGCTGTCGGCAGCGTCGGCATTGCTCTCTTCATAGTCGGCGCAGAAATACTGGGCCAGACCGAGCAGTGAGTAGGCACGCATGAAGTAGCACTCGCCCACAACCTTCTCTATCGAGGCCTTGCCGGCTGCGGTAAAGATAAGCTCGTTAGACATGTCGACCTTCTCATAGCCGTCGAGAATGAAGTTGGCTCGGCTGATGATGGCCTGATAGTTGCCATAGACGGTAGCCACACGACTTGTGCTGGCGGTGTGAGTCCAACGATACTGGTCGCCCAAGTTGTTGGAGAAACCGTCGACAGCATGGAACTGGTCGCACTGGATGTCGGTGCTGATCCAGAAAGCCTCGTTGGCCACGGAGCTGCGCAGTGCGCTGTACAGACCCACGCGGGCATTCTCAAAGTCGGTAGGACTGGCCAGCGCCTCGGTATCGGGGATGGCGTTGTAGGGCTCTTTGTCCATGTCGCAGGAAACAAAGCCTACTGCCAATACTGACATTAATATGATTGATAGCTTTTTCATATCTTATCCTTTATATTGTTTTTTATTCTTGAAATTTTAATCCTTAACTTAGAATGTGAGTTGCATACCGATAGAGTACTGGCGGGTATTGGGGTAGTTACCCAGCGTTACGTCAGAGTCAACCTCGGGGTCGTAGCCGTTGTACGGAGTGATGGTAAGCAGGTTGCGGCCTACGAAGTAAACCTTGGCACCCTTGATGAAGTGTGTGCGCTGCAAGAGGCTCTGCGGCAGCGAGTAGCTCAGCTGCAAGAACTTCAGACGTACGAAGGTCGCACTCTCGATGAGGTGGCTGTCCAGGTGATATTCTGCATCAACGCCAGCAATGTTGGTGATGTCGCCAGGCTTCTGCCAGATGTTGAACATGCGTTTAGACAGGTTGTTGCCTGATGAGAACTGCGGGTTCTCGATGTACCAAGTGTCGTTGTTGAACATATAGCGGTGGAACATACCTGAGAACTGGAGGTCAAGCTGGAAGCCTTTCCACGACAAGGTGGAGAGCAGACCGCCCGACCAGGGGGCAAACATGTTCTTGCCAATCCATACAGCATCGTCGTCAGAGTAGGTCTTGGTCTCGTTGCCGTTCTTGTCGAGCCATACGTTCATACCATCGCGTGGGTCAACATGGCTCCAGCGTGTGATGTAGAACTCGCCGTAGGAGTGGCCCACTTCGAGGTCTTGGTCACCGTGGTAGGAGTCGATACCGTTGAACAGCTTGCGAATCTTGTTGCGGTTGTAGTTGCCGTTGACCTTTACATTCCAGTACCAGTCCTTGTTCTTGATAATGTCTACGCCGATGGTGAAGTCGAAACCGCGGTTTACCATCTTGGCGATGTTTCCCCAACCAGAAGAGAAACCTGTGGTGTAAGAGTAGGGCATCGACATGAGCATGTCGGAAGTAATCTTGTTGTAGTATTCCAAGTCGAATGTTACGCGGTCGAGCACCTTGCCGTTGAGACCGAGGTTGAAGGTCTTCACGGTTTCCCAGGTCAGGTCGGGGTTCGACGGGTTGCTGATGGCCGTACCGCCTTGTCCGTTGTAGAGAGGACCTGCGCCTACGAGACCAAGAGCCATATAAGGATTGATACCCGAGTTACCGGTGGTACCGTAAGACACTTTCAGTGCGAGGTCGTTGAGCCAGCTGCTCGTGCTGTTCATGAAACTCTCCTTGGTGATGTTCCACATGGCACCGATAGCGCCGAAGGTTGCCCAACGATTGTTCTTTCCGAAGAGTGAGCTACCGTCGCGACGGATGGAGAGGTCAACGAAGTACTTGTCGGCATAGCTATAGTTGAGCATACCGAACCACGAGTTGCGTACTTCTTCTGACAGCGAGTGGGTAGGTAAGGTAGCCTCCGAACCGGCCGACATGAGCATGAGGCGCGGGTCGGTCATGCCGTCGGCATGAGCCTGGAATGCAGTAGATTTGCTGTACATGCTTTCCTGACCGGCCAGAACGGTGACGTCGTGGTCGCGCAGGAATTTGAACTTATACTCTAAGGTGTTGGTGACTGTCCAGCGATAGACACGCGAGAAGGTTTCACGAGCCGAACCTGTCGGATTCATGTTGGGCTCTTCGGGCAGTGTGATAGTCCACTGGTAGGAACCACGAAGGTCGTTGCCTTCAAGACCTACGGCTGTACGCCAGTTCAGACCCTTGATGGGGTTGATGTTTACAAAAGCATTCTCGTTCAGACGCACGCGGGTGTTGTGGCGTGGCTGCCATGCAGAAACGTAATAAGGATCGTAGATACCGAATGAGTCGTAGTAGCGAAGTTTCTCACCATAGCCTTCAAAGGTACTGTTAGCATAGTCGGCGGGATTGAGGCCGAGAATCTCGTGAGTAGTCTGGATGGGAAGTGCCCAGTGGGCAAACGTGGCCTTGTTGTACCATGAGTTGGCCTTGCCACCGCTCTCAAGTCCCCACAGTGATTCACGATACTTGGTGTAGGCGAGGTTGCTGTTCAATCCGACCTTCAGCCAGGGGTTGATGTTGGCCTCGATGTTGGCACGGATGGTCTCGCGACGCATGTTGGAGTCGTCCTCGATACCATCGGAGTCGAAGTGACCGTAGGAGAGGAGATACGACAGGTTGTGGGTACCACCGCGTACGCTCACGTCGAACTGCGAGGTGGGAGCTGAGCCACCCATCATTTCCTTCACCCAGTTGGTGCCGATGTTATACTTGCGGTAGTAGGCTTTCTGAGCCTGGAAGTTGGCATTGTTGGCCAGTGCAGGATTAACGATTTCCTGGAAGTCGAGCCATTCGTTGGCATTCATCATGTCGGCACGGTCCTTGACCATCTTCGAGATACCATACTGTGCGCTGACGGTCACCGTGGGAGCTTCGCCGAAGGCGGCACGCTTCGAGGTGAGCACGATAACGCCGTTGGCAGCACGTGAACCGTAGATGGCGGTTGCCGAGGCATCCTTGAGCACGGTCATCGACTCGATGTCGTTCGGGTTGAGCGATACGAACGTGTTGTTCGAGATTTCGCTACCGTCGAGGATGAACAGAGGCTCGGTGGAGGCGTTGATAGATGTCACACCACGCACGCGCATGCTGGTAGTCTGAGAAGGCTCACCCGACGAGGTGAACACCTGCAGACCTGATACCTGACCCTGGAGGGCATCGCCGATGTTGGCGATGGGGCGGTTCTCAAGGGTCTTGCCGTTCACGGTCTCAACCGAACCGGCAATCGTACCCAGCTTCTTAGCCGAACCGTAGCCGGTGACCACGAGCTCCTGGAGCTGTGTGACATCGCTGTTGAGCACGATGTTCAGGTTACGGGCGGCTCTCACGGTCTGCGTCTGCATACCGATGTAGCTGATTTCGAGCTGCGCATTGCTGGGAACATTGAGCGAGAAATGACCTTCTGAATCGGTCATGACACCGGTCGATGATCCTACGACTTTAACAGATGCACCGATTATGGGCTCGCCATCCTCTGCCGAGGTGACCTTACCCGTAACCTGTGTTTGTGCCAATGCCGCTCCTACACTGAGAAGCAGGCAGGCAAGAAACATTGTCAGTCTTTTTTTCATAAATACTCTCTCTAAAAAAATTAATTAATTATTTATTTAAATTTATTGTTATTTTTTGTACCTTTGCACGGTAACAAACTACTCGAAAGAATAGTCATTACTTACAAATTCCCTCTTTTTGCCCTACCTCCGCCTAAGAGGTGGAAGTTTTTAGATGGTTATAACAGGGGGTTAACTGTAAAAAGATGAAAATCCGACTACAACTAAACCTAACATTCGGCCGAAAACATGACAACCGAGATGAAGACACCAGCATTTTTTTTACCGAATTGGCACGTGCCGAGGCTGACCGTGCGCAGCAGCGTCATGCCTACAGCACGGCAGCCAACTACAAGACAGCTCTGCGCTCGCTGACAACATTTGCCTGTCGCGACAACCTGCTGATGAAAGAAATCGACGGTAACCTGATGGAGGCATGGCAGGCCTGGCTCATGCGAAAAGGAGTCGGGCTGAACACCGTGTCGTGCTATATGCGTTCGATAAGAGCCATCTATCGGAAAGCCGCCGAGCAGGGCCTGCCGACAACTGGTGCCGACCCGTTCAAAAAAGTGTTCACTGGAAACACCCGAACCGAGAAACGTGCCATCTCGACCGACGACCTGCGACACATCGCCGCCTTGCATCTGCCGAAGTGTTCGCGCATGGCCATGGCTCGCGACCTCTTCCTCTTCAGCTACTACTGCCTGGGCATGCCCTTCGTCGACATGGCGTTCCTCAGAAAGTCGCAGATCGACGGCACACACATCACCTACAACCGGCGAAAGACCGGACAACCCGTCCGAGTGCCCATAGAGCCGTGCATGAGCGAAATCATCGACCGCTACCGTCGCGACGACAGCCCATACGTGTTTCCCATCATCACCGCCGATGACCCGAAAAGCGCACACGAACAATACCTGAAGCATCTGTGTCGCTACAACCATGCCCTCAAGCGAATAGCCGCCAAAGCCGGCATCGACAGCAACATCACCTCCTACGTAGCCCGTCACTCATGGGCATCGGCTGCCTATGCCGGAAACGTCGACCTGCAGGTCATCTCGAAAGCCATGGGACACACCAACCCAAACACCACACTCATCTACATAAAAGACATCGACGACCAACGTCTCGCCAACGCCAACCGCACGCTCATCGACAAGATAAACCGCAAGGAATAGAAGGAAAAAGCAACCCGACAAGCCATCAACCCGCAAAAAACCAACTATTACGAGTCGAAAGTTTACCTTTCACAAAGTAATATATATTATATTACTAAGTAAAAGTATATATATTACCAAGTAAAAGTATATATATTACCGAGTAATATAATATATATTACTTTGTGAAAGCAAAGCCTTCATAAGCAGAACAACAGTTCATCGACCAACAAACAACAAACCCTCCACACCGTTATACATTATTATATTTATACCTTATATTATATATACATGATTTCAAATGTTCTTGCCTACCACGATTTCACGAATTATTCGAAATCCAATTCTAATGATTATCAGTAAAATTAAAGGCCATGATATAGCAGTTGGCACAAAGAAAATCCATTAGCATGTAGGGACGCGGCGTGCCGCGTTATCATTTCGACAAAGAGACAAAGAGACGATTTTCAACGCGGCACGCCGCGTCCCTACATGCTAATGGAATTTTATTCCGTGTATTTCCGTGTTCTTCCGCTGCCACTCCTACAACGCGGCACGCCGCGCATCCCTCGCTGCGCTCGCCCCCCCGTAGCCTTCCCCTACATGCTAATGGAGGATTATTCGTTCGTCTTTCAAATTTTCAAATATTCTGCCTTTCTGCTTTCAACTTTTCAGTTTTTCAATCTTGCAAACATATATTTGAAAGACTATAGATTCCGTTTTTTTAACAATTCAACCCCGAAAACCCGCTCGAATTGTTAAAAAATATTCAAATCTGCGCAATTTTAATAATTTTATTTGTAGAGTTTATAAAAATACACTACTTTTGCAATCTGTAAAAGTTTGCACCCAAAAACTTCCACCTCTTAGGCGGAGGTGGGACATTTTCGTGAAATTGTAAGAATCGGTGCAGCGCACAAAGCTCTTGAGAACTATATAAATAACAAGAAAATTGGATAAAAATTGTATAATTAGTTAAATTTTTTAGAGAGAGTATTTATGAAAAAAAGACTGACAATGTTTCTTGCCTGCCTGCTTCTCAGTGTAGGAGCGGCCATGGCACAAACGCAGGCATCAGGTACGGTCACCTCGTCGGAAGACGGTCAGCCCGTAGTTGGTGCTTCTGTAAAAGTCGTAGGAACCAACACTGGTACTATCACAAATAGTGATGGCCACTTTACTGTTGCAGTTCCTGACAACAACGCGCAGCTCGAGATCAGCTACATCGGCCTGAAGACGAAAGTGGTGAAGGCCGGCCGCAACATGAACGTTGTGCTCGATGTTGACGAAGAGACTCAACTCGACGACGTCATCGTCATCGGTTACGGTACGACCAAGCGTTCCACGTTTACGGGTTCGGCTACCGAGGTGAAAGCATCGGAAATCGCCGGTCACGTCACCTCAACCGCCACCAGCGCCCTCGTCGGTAAGGTTGCCGGTCTGCAGGCAACGTCGAACAGTGGTGCTCCGGGCACAGCTCCCACCATTCGTCTGCGTGGTATCGGTTCATATTCAGCCTCGTCGACACCTCTTTATGTGATTGACGGTGTGCCCATGGACCAGAGTATCGCTTCAGTGAACCCCCAGGACATTGAGAGCATCTCTGTACTGAAGGATGCTGCAGCAACAGCCATCTACGGTGCCAGTGGTGCCAACGGTGTTATCATCATTACTACCAAGAAAGGTCGCGAAGGCAAGGATGCCGAAGTGAAGTTCGATGCCAAGTGGGGTAGCAACTCGCGCCTCATCCCGCGCTACGACATCATTACCAACCCGGCAGAGTACTACGAGACCCACTATCGCGCTATGTACAACAGCGTGGCTTACAATGGCGGAACCTCTGAAGAAGCTTATGCTTTTGCCGATGCTTATCTGTTCGACCAGAACAACGGTGGTCTGGGCTATCAGGTCTACACCGTGCCCGAAGGCCAGAAATTCATCGGTACAAACTTTAAGCTCAACCCCAATGCTACGCTCGGCTACAGCGACGGTACCTATACCTACCTGCCCGACAACTGGTATGACGAGAGCATCCACAGTTCGTTCCGTCAGGAATACAACGCATCGGTCAGCGGTTCGACAGGTCGTCTGAACTACTATGCTGGCGTGGGCTTCCTGAGCGACGGCGGTCAGGTGAACAACTCGAAGTACAAACGCTATACCGGTCGTACCAATGTGGAATACCAGGCAAAGAAGTGGTTGAAGCTGACCACCAACATGGCCTATACCCACAGCGACAGCCAGACACCTTCGTATGGTAGTTCCTATGGCAGCTCGACCAACATGTTCTATGCTGCCAACATGATGGGTGCCATTTATCCCCTCTACGTTCGTGATGCCCAAGGCAACATCATGAAAGAGAGTGGTCGCACCATCTACGATGCCAACCAGACTGGATTCCGTCGTCCGGGATTCGTGGGCAACGCTATCCGCGACAACGAGAACAACCGCTATAAGAGCTATAGCGACATCTTCACCGGACAATGGAGTGCCATCATAACTCCTCTTGAGGGACTTACCCTGACAGCCAGCCTTGCAGCAAATGTCATTCAGAGCCGTTCAACTTATCTGTACAGCCGTTTTGCAAGCGGACAAGGAAACGATGGTAGTGCAACAGTGTCAAGCTCTCGCTACTTCACGGTTAACCAGCAGTATCTGGCCAACTACCACAAGACGTTTGCCGATGTACACACCATCGATGTACTAGCAGGTTACGAGCAGAAGAAATATCTTGACCAAGGACTGAAAGGTTCAAATACTCACCTTTATCACCCGAATATAGCAGAACTCTCGAACGCCGTTGGTCCGACCGATGAAGACGCAGTGACCTCTTCAACCGACCGACTGATGACTGCCGGCTATCTGGCTCGCGTCAGCTACGACTATGCCGACCGCTACTTCGCCGATGCCAGCATCCGCCGCGACGGTTCTTCCAAGTTTGCTCCCCATCATCGTTGGGGCACCTTCTGGGCTCTCGGCTTCGGTTGGCAGATCAACAAAGAAGCCTTCATGAACGACGTGGACTGGGTAGACCTCCTGAAACTGAAAGTCAGCTATGGTGAAAACGGTAACCATCAGGGTATGGGCTGGCATGCCTATGCCGACCGCTACACGCCATCGTACAACAGTGACGCAAAGATGTACACCCTGTCAATGACCGCTAAGGGTAATGATAACCTGACATGGGAAACCAAAAAGCAGTGGAACTTCGGTCTCGACTTCTCGCTCTTCAAATATCGTTTGAACGGTACACTCGAAGTCTATACCGGAACAACCAGCGACCTGCTCTGGTCGAAGACCGTGTCGCTGTCGTCGGGTCTGCCCGTCAGCAGCTATCCTGCCAACATCGGTAACCTGCGCAACAGCGGTATTGAACTTGCCCTCGACGGCAGCGTCATCCGCAACAAGAACTTTGAGTGGAAGCTCAACTTTACTTTGTCTCACAACAAGAACAAGTTTACCAAGCTCGACCCGGCTATTGCCGACAATGGTCTGCGCTACTCAAACCAGATTATCCGCATCGGCGGATCTGCACAGCAGGCCTACATGATTCACTTCGAAGGTGTTGACAAGACCAACGGCCGTGCCATGTATCGCGTAGCTTACGACAAGGAAGGTAAAGCACTGGGCAACTCATACGGCAAGGACGTGGAAATCGACCACGAAGGTATTACGTATGACATCACAGAGGCTACCAAGTACGACTGTGGCGACGTGCTGCCCAAGGTCATCGGCGGTTTCGGAACAACGTTTGAGGCCTATGGCTTCGACCTTTCGGCTCAGTTCTCGTTCCAGCTCGGCGGTAAGTTCTACGACGGTGGCTATCAGCAGCTCATGCACAACGGTCAGGAGCAAGGTGTTGCCATGCACCGCGACCTGCTCGATGCCTGGAGCCCCGAGAATCCGAATTCGAACATTCCTCGTCTGAGTACGGCGGCTGTTGACGACCCGGGCGTGAATTCGCAGACAGCCTATGACCGTTTCCTCACCAGTTCGAACTATCTCTGTCTGAACAACCTGACATTAGGCTACACGCTGCCCACACAGTGGATTCGTCCGCTCACACTGCGCAGCGCACGCGTCTACTTCGCAGGCGAAAACCTCTTCCTGCTCACCAAACGTAAGGGTATGGACCCGCGCTACAACCTCGGTATCGGTGGCTACACCACTGGTGGCGGTCTCGCATCGGGAAGCTATGCAGCTATGCGCAGCATCACGGCAGGTGTAACGGTTACGTTCTAATTAGAAATGTGGAAGATAAAATAATAAAGAAATAAAGAAGAATAGAATATGAAATTATATAAGATTTCCTTAGTGATGTTTGGTGCAGCCCTGCTCACCACATCATGCAACGATATCGACGAGCAGTACCCGGAAACCGGCGTGCTTACGAAAGAGCAGAATCAGGAGATCAACGAGATTGTTCCTGAACGTGCTCAGGCCACTTTCCAAGGTATGTTCTCCATCATGGCTACTCCTCACAGAGGACTTCCAGGCACTGCCAATGCAGATCGTGCCGACGACTTCGGTTATGTTATGGCAGCGTTTTCGCTCGATCTCGAGGGTGCCGATATGTTTATGCAGAACAATAACTACAACTGGTTCTCGGTTTGTGGTGAATACAGTAGCCGTAATGCCGACTATGCCAACCCCTACATCCGCTATGTGATTCCCTATCGTCAGATTGGTATCATCAACGACGTGATTTCGGGTATAGACGAGAATACCGACAATCCCGACTTGCTGAACCAGAGAGCACAGGCTTTTGCCATGCGTGCCTATGCCTACATGGCGCTGGCTCCCTACTTCGCCTTTAACTACAGCCATCCTGACGATCCGTGTATCCCCATCCTCAAGGCTGATACCGACTACGGCAACAATCCCCGTGCATCGGTCAAGGAGGTATGGGAAAGCATCAAGGAAGACCTCGACTATGCTGTTGCCAACCTCACCGCAGATCGCACAGGCAAGGACCAGATTAACGTGAACGTGGCTTACGGCCTTCGTGCCCGTGCAAACCTCTACATGGGTAACTATGCCGAGGCTGCTGCCGATGCAGAGAAAGCCATGCAAGGCTTCACACCTGCTTCGCAGGCAGAAATCAGTGTGCCTGCCTTCTGTAATTTGAACGAGCATAACTGGATTTGGGGTATCAATGTTCCGACAGAAATGGCACAGATTGACGGCTCCTGTACGTCATCGTCGTGGCTCTCGGCATTTTCTGGCGACGGCTATGCTGCTGCTACCGAAAACGTTCCCACCATCAACCGTCTGCTCTACAACAAGATTGCTGACACTGACATTCGTAAGAACTGGTGGCTCGACGAAAACCTCCATACACCCAACTGGGCTGGCTTGACATGGACTGACCCCAAAACGGGCGCATCGGCTACGGGTGACGAAATCGCTAAGTTTGAGATTGAAGAGCTCAAGGCAGCATTCCTTCCCCTCAACTCGGTGAAGTTCGGTATGAAGAGTGGAGTTGGCTCTATCATCAACAATAACGACTTCCCCCTCATGCGTGTAGAGGAGATGATTCTTATTCAGGTTGAAGGATTAGCCAAGAGTGGTAACGAGGCCCGTGCAAAGCAAATTCTTGAAAACTTTGTGAAGACCTATCGCGACCCTGCCTACTCTGTTGAGGCTAATTTGCAGCAGCGTGGACTCTCTGACGAAATCTGGTTCCAGCGTCGAGTTGAACTCTGGGGCGAAGGATTCTTCATGTTCGATTGCAAGCGTCTGGGTAAACCCGTTGTACGTACACACGGTAGTGGTACAACCAACCAGCCCGCAGCATTCGCCTTCAACATTGCAGCTACCGACGGATGGCTCAACATGCGCTTCCCGCAGACCGAAATGGACAACAACAAGGGCGTAGTTGACAACACTGGCGGACAGCAGCCTGTTGCCGGACAGAACCCGAACCTGCGTGACGGTGTGACCGACTAATTTAGAGCGTAAAGAATGTATAATCATAAACAAAGGAAATAATATGAAAATCAATAAAATGTTTCTTGTGGCTGGTATTGCCGCACTGGGCCTTGCCGTTACATCGTGCAGCGACGATGATGAGTATACGCCCGGTCAACCTTCCACTGCAACTGAAAACGTGTCCTTCGTTGACGAAGAGAACTACGTGCTGAAAGTTGAAGATAGCGAATTTCAGTTCACGCTGGTTCGTGAAAGCACCAACGGAGCCCTGACTGTTCCCTTGGAGAAAATTCAGGTGCCCGACTTTGTGAGCATCCCCGATCAGGTCACGTTTGCCGATGGCGAAGACGAAGTGACGGTCACTGCAATTATCGGTGAAGGCATGGAAATCTTTAAGTCGTATTTTGTTGTGCTGAAAGTGCCCGACACTTTAGCCAAATTCTACGATGACGAAACCGATTATTCCAACCCACGTCTGAATATCACTATTCTGAAAGAAGATTATGAACCCTATGCCGTAGGTGTCTATCAAGATCCTATTTTCTATAAAGCTGCTTGGGAGCAAGTAATCGAGTATTCAGCACTGCGTGATACTTATAGAATGAAGGGTGTCTTTAAAGATGGAACCGACTGGTTCTTCCATTGGAATCGTAAGTATGGCGAGGATAGTCAGGAGTTCTATTGGACTGACGAGACAGGTAATGCCGTCACCAGCTTCTTCTCCGGATACACGCATCCTCGTTATGGAAATGTAACCGTAAACGACTTGTACGGCACAAGTGCTGACTATCCGTTTATTGGCTACGATGCTGAAGAAAATGCATTCTATTGGCCCGTCTCCTTTGATGTTTCTGCCGGATCGTTCGGTGCAGGTTATGAAGGAGTTAAAAATGTTCAATTCATCGGCCCGGCTCCTACAGAGTAAGGACAATATTGCCTTGACGGCATAAAACCATCAATTCGGGCGTACCCTATACTATAGAGTGCGCCCGAATTATCCCTATCATTATCGCTTCAGTGAGAGTGAGAGAATAAATTATATAATGAATAAATTAATGAAGAAACTACTTATCCTGGGATTGTCGATGATGTTTGTACTCCTGTCGTCGGCAAAGCCTATCAGCATGGCAAAGGCCAGGCAGATAGCTGCTGGCCAACTTCGAAAACCGCTTGTAGAGACTCAGTTGCCATTGAGTCTGCGCAAACGTATGGTGGCATCATCTGCCGACACCCCTGCATTTTATGTTTTCAACGCAAAAGAAAAGAATGCCGGCTTTGTTGTCGTATCTGGCGACGATGAGATGCCTGAGTTGGTTGGCTATTCCGATGTGGGAAACTTTCCCGAAGATGTAGAGATGCCACCTGCGCTGGCCGATTTTCTGGCTTTCTACAGCCAGTATGTTAGCGATGTGCGTGCCGGTGTTGCAGAACCACCGTTGCCGAGGTCAAAACGTCAGGCCCCGAGGATAGTGAAGAGTCCTTTGTTAAGCTCACGCTTCGGACAAGATGCACCCTATAACAATCTTTGTCTCGATAGCCACAAACTGTTGTGCCCTTGTGGTTGTGTGGCCACGGCAGCCGCGCAAATCATGCATTACTGGCAGTGGCCACAGCAATCCGGTGCCCAAAATGGCTACGACTGGAGTGTAGTTTATCCTACTACGGAAGAGAACTTGGCTTCTGAAGAGGCCTCGCAGACCATTGCGCAGATTTGTCGCGACATCGGCTCTGCTGTTGACATGAACTATACGCCTACGGGCAGCGGCGCACACAGCAACAAATTGGTCAATGCGCTTGTCCAGCGTTTCAACTTCCTGCCCACCACCATCCGGCAACACTACCGCATCTGTTCGGCTTCTGCCGAAGAGTGGTTCGACATGATTGCCCGTGAACTTGCAGCCAACCGACCTGTTTATTACAGTGCCGTGTCGACGACTGGCAGCGGGCGTGATGCCGGCGGCCATGCTTTTGTGGTCGATGGCTGCAACGAGTCGGGATTTGTGCATGTGAACTGGGGATGGGACGGCCAGTTTAATGGTGATTACGATATTGCAATGCTCAATCCGCAGGCATATAATTTTGTCGAAGACCAGTCTATCATTACCGGCATTCAACCCAATCGCAGTGGTGTAACAGGTATGCCTACCGACTATATGCAGTTGCGTGGAGTCCCGGAATACACGGGTGCTGCTACTTTCCGTAATAGTCTTGAATTCAAAATCAATTTCAGCGGCCTTTATAACATGACGGCTAATACACACAACTGGGAGTACACGGTCGGCATTTTCGACACCTCGCTGAAACTTCTTGGTACGATTCACACGGACCGTAGTTTGCCAAGTGCTGCGCTCAATACCTTCTATTATCTGCCTGAGGTCACTATTAATTGTAAACTCAACGCTTATAGTGATGGTGAGTATGTGCTGCGAGTGATTTTCCGCGAAAAGGGTGCGACCGACTGGATGCTGCCCGATGTGGTGGGCGGACAAATGGAGAATATGATTCCCGTCCGTATCGCCAACAAGAAGGTGACGATGTATGCCGAGGATGTGGAAATCATCACGGGCATCGACAGGGTTAACGTTGACGATAACGCTCAACTCTCATCCCTCAACTCTTATCCCTCATCCAGAATTGCCGTCTACAGCCTTAACGGACAAGTGCTCTATACGGGCGATGCCGAAGGCCTCAGCCTCAGCGGACTGAAAGAACATGGCGTGCTCATTGTGAAACAAGGAAATAGCGTAAGAAAAATATTGCGATGAAGGTTTGAGCACGGTGCTTGCTAATGAGTAATGAATAGTGAGTAATGAGTAATGAGTAATTAACACCATTTGCATGTAGGGACGCGGCGTGCCGCGTTATCATTTCGTCAAAGAGACAAAGAGACGATTTTTAACGCGGCACGCCGCGTCCCTACATGCTAATGGATTTTTCACTTTTTCACCTTTTTACCTTTTTACTTTTTCCCCTTTTCCCCCTTTTCCCAGTCCTCTCTATGAAAAACTGCAGTCCTCTCTATGAAGTACTGCAGTCCTCTCTATGAAGTACTGCAGTCTTCTCTTTGAAAAACTCGAGTCCTCTCTATGAAGTACTGGGCGCATGGCTATGTTTTTTATTTGTTCTTTGCTTTTCGCAGTTTTATCTTGTTGCTGATGTAAGCCTTAAAGCCTTTGTCGCCGAGTATGTCGATGTCGTCGTAGAGTCCGAGCACGAAGCGTCCGATGCCCAGGTAGCTCACCACATCGATGTCGACCTGCCATCTGTTGTCGCCGGTCGGCTTGATGTATGGCTCGGCGGCGGGATGTTCTTCGAGTAGAAGGTTGTGGGAGAGTTGTCCGAGGGAGAGACTGACGTGGCAGTGTTCTTCGCCTGAGAAGCCGAAGATGTCGGTATAGATTTCGCGGTGCTGGTCTTCGCATATCCAGGGCACATCCATGACTTCTACCTCCTGCATGCGCGATGTCTTGTAGGTCTTGTTCTCGTGTGTTCGCAGTTCGTGGCAGCGTATGTCGGTTCCGTTGTTCATAATAATGAATGGTTCCACGATGCGGTCGGCCACGGTCTTGCTATGGGGCGACGAGTAGGCTTTCAGTGTCACCATCTTTTTCTCGGCGATGGCTTTCTTCAGTTGTCGGATGTTGCGGTTGATGCGTTGCATCACGGCAGGATCGCTGAGTTCGTCAAGATGGAATTGTCGCTCAAGCTTGGCACGGATGGTCAGCGCCTGATAGTCGCGTTTCTCGGCACTGTCGAGCAGATGGTGCATGTAGACGGCTTCGTCGCGCGTCAGGGCGATGTGCTCGTGTAGCCGTTTGAAGAAAGGCGACGAGCGGTCGAGCCGATAGCCGTGACCGCTTTTTAGAAGAACGAAGCCGCTATCGCGCAGATACTCGAGATAGTAGTACAGGTTGCGGCGTGTGATGCCGAGACGGTCGGCCAGTTCCTGAGCGGTGTAGCTGTGGTTCTCGGTGAGCAAAAGTATGAGGTCGAGCTCGTGACCGTATTTATTCATGCGCATGGGTGAAAAGGGCTTTTTCTGGGTTTGGGCGGGATTAATCTGAGAAATTCAGCGTGAGTTCCTCGTTGCCAAGCAGGTTGTAGCTCATGCGGTGATAGGGTGTGGGGCCGTAGCGGCGAATGGCTTCGCGGTGCTTGCCGGTGGGGTAGCCCTTGTTCGACTGCCAGTCGTATTGCGGATATTCCTCGGCCAACCGCGCCATGTAGTCGTCGCGGTAGGTCTTGGCCAGTATGCTGGCTGCGGCAATGGCCTGATACTTTCCGTCGCCCTTTACGATGCAGGTGTAGGGCAGCGACTTGTAGGGCGTGAAGCGGTTTCCGTCGACGATGATGGCCTCGGGGCGCGTGCTGAGCTGGTCGAGTGCACGGTGCATGGCAAGGAACGAGGCCCGCAGAATGTTTATCTTGTCGATTTCCTCGGGCGTGACCACACCGACAGCCCATGCTACAGCGTCGCGTTCGATCTGCGTCCGCAGCAGGTTGCGTCGTTTCTCGGTGAGTTGCTTCGAGTCGTTCAGGTCGGCATTCTCGTAGTCGGGAGGCAAAATGACCGCCGCCGCATAGACACTTCCTGCCAGACAGCCGCGCCCAGCCTCATCGCATCCGGCTTCAACCAGACCTTCGTAGTAATGATTTTTCAGCATAAAGGTAGTCTTTTGTGTAAATGAATGTTAATTATTAACTTTCTTTAGGATTTTTATTTCGGGATTGAAATATTACTTCCATTTGTTGCAATATTTTTGCCGTGCAAAGATAAATAAAAAAATGAAAAGTTGAAAAAAGAAAGGATAAAAAAATGGAAAACAATTTGATATTATCGGTAAAGGCCGGCAAGGCTTTCGAGTTAGCAGAGCGTGTGAACGGAGTGTTGAAGGCATCGAAGACTGTTTTGATGCGTGCTGTGCAGGCACCGGCCGACAGCTTGTGTCGTTACTACTCTGGTATTTTTGAGCGTAAGGTCAGCCGTTGGCAGATGTTCCATCTGCTTCATGCCCAGGTGGCTTTCGTGTTTGCGGCGTGCCCCGTCGACGGTCCGTTGCTGTTGCGTGCTGCGTGTTGTGCGTGGTTTGGCTGGGCAGTGCTGCGTTGCCGACGCGCCATGTCGGTTATTAGCTAAACCAGACTAATTGACGCATAGGTGTCGCGCCTATGTATTTGTAACAAAAAATCCCGATGAAATCGGGATTTTTTGTTTGACTACATGTAAGAGACATGTATTGTTTTTCTTCCTCTGTTCTCTATGTACTGCCTCGGTTTTATTTCTTGCCTAAGGTGAGTCCGGGCCAGTCGTCGGTGCGGAAGGGGAAGGCTGGCAGCCCTTCGCCGTTGCAAAGGTTGCAATAGGGGTTGTCGGCCCATGCATAGCGCACGGCGATGGGGAAGGTCACGTTGGGCGAGCTGACAATGATGTCGTTGCCGTCGATGCGTGCATCGGCCCAGTGGAACTTGTGGTCGAGCCCTGCGATGGCAAAGCCTTTGATTTTTGCATAGCCGTCGTTGGTCTTCAGCCCGCCATCGGTGTGGTTGAAGCTGATGCGGATGGTGTTGCCCTCGATGCGATAGCCTTTGTAGACGGGTCCGGAGTAGACAACAGGTTCGCCATAGGTCTTTGCTCGGGCTACGAGTGCAAGCCGGCGACCCACTTCCTGCTTGTTCTTCGGGTGAATGTCGTTGGCGTCGCCAATGTCGGTCAGACAGATGATGCCTGTGTTTTCGAGGTTTGTGGTCATCATCTGTGCTTCGCGCAACTCGGCCCATCGTGCATCAACAGGCTCGGTGGCTTGCTTGCGGAAGCTGGCGAGCTGGGCGATGTAGAACGGGAAGTTGTAGCCCCACTGCGTGCGCCAGTCGTTGATCATGGTGGGCAGCAGGTCGCGATACTGGTAGGCACGCCACTCGTTTGATTCGCCCTGATACCAGATGGCACCCTTGATGGCGTAGGGGATGAGCGGGTGCAGCATGGCGTTGTAGAGCACCGAGGCAAGGTTGGGCTCGTTGGTCATGTTACGAGGCTTGCGTGGCAGCTGTTTGAATGTAGTGCTGGCAAGGCTTTTCCATGTGCCGTTGAGCGAGATTACCTCGTTGGCGGCAGGCGATTTCTTGTCGATGGAGAGCATGATGCCGTTGTCGCGCATGATGCCGACGTAGCCGGCATCGTTGAGAATGCGAACGGTGAGTACGGCCTTTCCGGCTTTCACGAGTCGTGCGGGGATGGTATAGGTGCGGTTCTCGCCGACGCCGTTGGTGTGTCCGATGTGTTCGCCGTTGAAGTAGGTGTCGTCGTTGTCGTCGACGCTACCCAGTTCCAGTTTGAGGTTCTTGCCTACAAAGTTTGCAGGGATGTCGAAGGTGCGGCGCACCCAGATGAATCCGTTATAGTAGCCATAGCCCTGATTGTCGATTCTTGCGGGCAGCTGCACGTCTTTCCACTGGCTGTCGTCGAAGTCGGTGGCGGCAAATGTGGCTTTGCCGTTGTCGAATCCGCCTTCCTTCGTCTCGGTCTGAGCATACCAGTCGGCGAGTTCCTTCTTGTAGGCTGCTTCGCGCTCTTCGCGGGTTACCGGCATCTTACGGACATTCTCCACGGCCTGTCGGAAGTCGGGCATGGCCATGAGCGCTTCTTGCGAGGTCCAGGCCTCGGCAATGGTGCCGCCCCAGTTTGTGCCGATGAGTCCTACGGGCACGTTTTGGAATTTCTCGATGTCGCGTCCGAAGAAATAGCCTGTCGATGAGAACTCGGGAATGGTTTGCGGCGAACATTCCTGCCATCCGCCGGTTGTGGTCTCAAAAGTGTTCAGTGGCACGGGACTTGTGGCATTGCTCACGTTGATAATGCGGATGCGCGGGTGGTTGGCATTGGCAATTTCCTGTTCGTAGTTCTTGATTTTGCCCCATCCGGCGAGCGGCATCTCCATGTTCGACTGTCCCGAACAAATCCATACTTCGCCGATGAGCACATTCTTCAGCTTGACGGGCTTGCCGTCGCTGATGGTGATGTCGTAGGGTCCGCCTGCCGACGGTGTCTTCACGCTGACGGTCCAGTGGCCTTTGGCGTCGGCCGTCGTGGTATAGGTTTGCTTGTCCCACGATGTCGTCACGGTCACTTTCTTGTTGGGTTTCGACTCGCCCCACAGCGGGGCATTGGTTTGCTGTTGCAGCACCATGTTGTCGGTGAACAGGGGTTGCAGCTTCACTTGTGCTTTTGCCGTCATGGCTGTCACGGCCAAAAGCAGGAATAATGTTTTTTTCATTTTGATATTATAGGTTTATAGATATTTTTTTCGGTTTCAGTCCTCAGCCGAGCACCACGTCGAGCACCATCATCAGCACGAAGCCCATGGCAAAGCCGATGGTGCTCCAGTTGCTGTGCTCGCCTTCCGATGCTTCGGGGATGAGCTCTTCGATGACGACGTAGATCATGGCTCCGGCGGCAAAGGCGAGCAACCAGGGCATCATGGGCATCATGAGCGAGGCCAGCAGGATGATGGCTATGCCGCCTATCGGTTCGACGATGCCGCTCAGACTGCCGATGACAAACGACCGTCTTCGCGAGTTGCCGGCGGCACGCATGGGCATCGAGATGATGGCACCCTCGGGAATGTTCTGAATGGCGATACCCGTCGACATGGCCATGGCTGCTGCCAGCGATATGCCTGCCTCGCCTTGCATGGCTCCAGCCAACACGGCTCCTACGGCCATTCCCTCGGGCAGGTTGTGGATGGTGACGGCCAGCGTGAGCATGGTGGTGCGCGACAGGTGTGAACGCGGACCTTCAGGACGTTCGGAGTCGAGGTGGAGGTGGGGTGTCAGCGCGTCGATGAGCAACAGGAATCCCATGCCCGCAAGAAATCCGCCTGCGGCTGGCAGCACAGCCCACGCTCCTTTGTCTTCGCCTTGCTCGATGGCGGGGATGAGCAGCGACCACACCGAGGCAGCCACCATCACGCCCGAGGCAAAGCCCAGCAGTGTCTTCTGCAACACTGCCGGCATCTCCCGTTTCATCAGGAAGACAAATGCCGAGCCCAGCACGGTGCCCGCCAGTGGTATCATCAATCCTACCCAGACTGCTATGTCCATATCAGTTCACTTTTTTTGCTTTCATCTGCAAAGGTAGACAAAATTATGCGAAACTCCAAAAAATAACCCCACTATATAAAAATAAGGGCTCCCATGCCCACTCTGATGGGGAGGGGGAGAGTGGAGAGAGGGAAGGCAAACGCTTCACTATTGAAAAGAGAATAGTGAATAGTGGAGAGTTAAAAAATGAAAGGTTGAAAAGGTAAAAAAGGTGAACTATCGTCTTAACTCCTTAACTCCTGATTATTGCATAGTTATATGGCCCATATAGCATAGTTATACGGCCCATATAACTTTCCCAATCATGGTCTTTCGGTTTTCTCTCAATGTAAAAAGGTGTTAATTTTCTACATTTCTTCCCTTTTTATTTTTTTTGCATATTTTTGTAACGTAAATCTAAAACCCAAGTTTAACAAGTATCTTTTAGACCATGAATCGAAAATCTTTTCTGACATCCTTTTGGGGGCTGTTGCTTCCGTTGGTTGCTGTTGCTCAGGTTAACATGACCTTTAATCTCGGTCTGCGTGGGCCACTTATTGACGACCACTTCTATGGTATCTTCTTCGAGGAGCTGAGCCACTCGGGCGAGGGCGGCCTCTATGCCGAGTTGATACAAAACCGTTCGTTTGAGGACAACGGTTCGACAGCTGCCCACTGGTATGCGGTGGGCGGTGCGCAGATGCGACTGACCACCGACAACATGATGAACAGCGTACAGCAACACGCGCTACTTGTAGAGACAACCGGCGCAGGGCAAGGTGTGCGCAACGAGGGCTTCTGGGGTATCAGCACCGTGGCCGGCACCACCTACAAGCTGTCGTTCTGGATCAGAACAGATGAGAACTGGCAGGGAACGGTGACGGCTCGGCTGGTGGACAACAGGCGTGCGGAGATAGGGCAGACAGAAATCACCGTCGATGCCTCGACCACGTGGAAGCAATATACCGCTGAAGTGACAGCCACAAGCACGGATGCCTCAGGATGCTTCGACCTGATATTTGGCAGCGAGGTCAAGGCGACGATTGACATGGTGAGTCTGTTCCCGCCGACATTCAACGACCGCGAGAACGGTATGCGCAAGGATATCGGTCAGATGTTGGCCGACATTAAGCCAAAGTTTCTGCGTTTCCCGGGCGGATGCTACGTGGAGGGCGTGTGGAGCCGAGACCTCAATAGCGAATGTCGCTACCTGTGGAAAAACTCGGTCGGCCCGCAGGAGGGTATGTGGCAAACATCGGCGTGGGCCATGACTGGGCTCACGACTATCAGGACATCGGTGAATATATTCAGGAAACACTCGACCTGATAGAATACTGCAATGGAGACGTCACGACGGAATGGGGCAGCAAGCGTGCCGCTGCCGGACATCCCGAGCCTTTCAACTTGAAGTATATCGAGATAGGCAACGAGAACTATACGTTCGACCACTATGCCGACCGCTACATACAGTTCTATAATGCCATCAAGGCGAAGTATCCGGAGATTGTCTGCATTGGCAATCTGGTATCGTGGGGCAGCGACTATCCGCGTTGGACATTGAAACATCCCGTCGACCTCATCGACGAACACTACTACCGTTCGCCCGGATGGTTTATGAGTTCGTATAATCGCTACGACAACTATTCGCGCACGGAGCCGAAAGTCTATGTGGGCGAATGGGCTGCCTCTGAAGGTAAGGGCAACTTAGGTAATATGAATGCCGCTCTGGGCGAAGCCATCTTCATGTGTGGTGCCGAGAACAATTCCGACATTGTCAGGATGTTGAGCTTCAGCGAGCCGATAGCCAACATTTCGGATGTGCAATGGCCGGCCATGATTTATCACAACTCGTCGATGGCTGTCGGTACACCCTCATACTATGCACAGGTGATGTATGGCAGCAACATCGGAAGCCAGAACGTGAAATGGAAGGAAGAGGGCAACCTTTCGTCGCTTCGCTCGCTGGGCGTGGCCACGTGGTCTACGTCGTCGGAGTTTTGGGACATCAAGGTTACCGACCTCGATGGCAACGTCATCTTCGATGCTGCCACGACGACAGCCGACGACTGGACAAACGAGGCCGGACAGTGGGGCGTGGAGAACGGCGTATTGAAAAATGCCACGACAGCAGGCACCCGCAGCACCTATACCCTGCGCAAGGCTCTCAATACGGAGAACATTATTTATACGATGAAGGCCAGAAAGCTGAGCGGTGCTGAGGGATTCCTCATTCCTTTCGATTTTAAGGATGAAAGCAACTACACCTGGTGGGCCATCGGTGGATGGGGCAACACCACTCACGGCATTGAGCAGAACATCGATGGCGTGAAGTCTGTCCTGGCATCGACCGGAGGCAATGTGAGCGTCGGCCGTGAATATGACATTAAAATTGTGAAGGAAGGCCTTCATGTCAAGTGCTACCTCGATGGCGAAATCATCCACGACTTCTATATGCAGGACCCGCAGCGTAGATTGCTCTATGTGTCGTCGAACATCAACGACGAGACAGGTGAACTGTTTGTGAAGGTGGTAAACCCACATTCGGAAAAGTATGATGCTCATCTGACTTTCGAGAACGGTCGAGCCGTAGAAGGCAATGCGCTGGTGATGAACAGCAATGCCGGAACCGACGAGAATTCTTTTGTCAATCCGCAGAACATCGTTCCTCACGAGGAAACGGTGACGGTGAATGCCGATGGGACAATCGACTACATGGCCAAGCCTTTCTCTATCAACATCCTGCGGTTGAAAGTCACTGATGTGTCTTTCGTCAGCCTTGTCGAAGAGATTGCACTGCAACTCGAAGAAGCGCGCGCCATTAAAAAGGAAAAACTTACAACCGTTCTGTGGAACAATCTGCAGGATGCCGTCGATGCGGCTGCAGGTATCAGCGACGGAACACCCTATGCCGAACAGGAACAGGCGTTGAAAACTCTGAAAGAAGCGGTCATGATGGCCAAGAGTATTGATGTGACTATGCTGAGGAACACGGTAGAACTGGCCGAGGAAGAGGGCTGTGACGTAGATGCAGCGAAGTCGTTTCTCGAGAGTGGCACCACCTCTTCGGTATTGAACGAGCAACTGGAAATCGTGCGAGATGCTCGCAAACTGAATGCCGCAGACAAGCAGGCCGACGTATTTTCCGGTTCTGACCCGATAGTCGGAGGAAAATACTATCTCTACAACATTGGTGCGCAACGCTATCTGGCTGGCGGATCTGAGTTTGGTACCCATGCTGCTGTTAGCTTTGCTGCACAAATAGCGACTATCGAGGCTGCCGGTGATGGGTATAAGATTCGCACGCACATCCGAAACGGACTGGAGTATCTGGGCGATGTAGGTGGTACGACAACCTACCTCGGCGGTACTCGTACCTATGTGGATACGAATGGAAGTGTGTGGTATTTCACAAAACTTGGCAACGGAGCCTATACCATCTCGACAGCAAAGACCAACGACGGTGCTACGCTGCTTGGCTTTGCCGGAAATGACTGGTGGACGGTTGAGGACAACTGCCAGGGAGCCGACAATCCCAACAACCAGTGGCGCTTCGTGACAAAGGAAGAACGCGACGCATTGTTCGAAACGGCATCAACAGAGCATCCCGTCGATGCGACCTACTACATCCATGCTGCAGGCTTCGACCGTCATCTCTTTGACGCTTCGCTGGCCTTCCCTACGCAAAGGTGGAGCGCCAGTGCTAACGGTGGAAGCTATGGATTGACCGGATGGGGAACATGGTACTGCGATTTGAATTATGAGACGTTTAATTCTGGTGAGTTTACGCTCTCGCAAACGCTTACCGGTTTAAAGCCCGGAATCTATCGGATGGGTGCACAGGGCTTCTATCGGCATAATCAACAACTTGCCAGTGAGGTGGCTGAATATCAGAGCGGAACACTGAAGAGCGACATTGCTATTCTGTATGCAGTCAACGGGGCGCAAGAGACTCGACAGACATATATTGGCCCGCTGGTGTCGGAAGAGGCTGCAAACAAGGTGCCTGGCATTGGTGTGAAGACGGAAGTGGGCTATCTGCCTGACAACAGAGGATTTCCTGGCACGAATGAACAGATTGACTATAGTGTTACCGACGAATGGGGGGCTGCATATTATTTCGAGACCGGCCTCTATAAGCTGTCGGTGGATGATATCGTCGTAGGTGAGGATGGCAAACTGACCATCGGGTTTAAAAAGTTTGATAACAATTTTGCCAACGAGTGGGTGTGTGTTGATAATTTTCGTCTTTGGTATCTTGGACCCAACAACAAGGATGGTATCAGTGCCCCCCTCCCAACCTCTCCCCAAAAGAGAGGAGACAAGACCGTCTACGATCTGCAAGGACGGAAAGTGGCTGACAATCCTTCATCCCTCATCTCTAATCCCTCATCCCAAAAGGGCATCTATATAGTCAACGGGGCAAAAATAGTCGTTAAGTAAAGACCGACCAGCAGAGCCAGTCTACAGACTTACAGACCCACCCCCTGCCCCTCCCTAAAAAGGAGGGGAGCATATAGTTTTTCTAATCGCATATCCGAAAAGAGAACTAACTGCTCCCCTCCTTTTTAG
>CACYRB010000002.1 GCA_902776685.1 uncultured Prevotellaceae bacterium | reverse complement strand
GAAGCCCAAGAAGCCCCCTCCCAACCTCCCCCTGAAGGGGGAGGAGACCAGTCGGGCAGTGCGGTTGTAACCCCTCCCCCTTTAGGGGGAGGTTGGGAGGGGGCTATGAGCCAGGCTATGGAGAGGGCTGCCATGGACAGTCCGGCGTAGGCGTGCATGGTGGTGAAGAGGGTGATGAGGTGGGGCAGTGCGGCGAGGATGATGCCGGCAAAGAGCACGAGGTGTTGCTTTTTGAAAATGTTTCTGGGTTTTCTGAAATAGGCGTAGAGCATGAACGGCATGACGAGCGCTGCGCTTATTAAAAGTTGAAAAGTTGAAAAGTTGAACCAACGGTCACTGTCGCGAAGCGGGGAAAGTAAAAGTTGAACAAACAATTCTCCATTTGCATGTAGGGGCGCGGCGTGCTGCGTTGAAAGGTTGAAGAGTGCTACGTAGTCGATGGGTATCCATGTGAGGCCGACGAAGGTGGCGATGTCTTTCAGTCGGTCGGCGAGGGTGACGTCGAAATACTCGTTGTTGATGTCGACTTGGCTGGTGGTGAGCAGCAGTCGCACGACGAGGTAGGCGATGCCTAAGGCGATGACGAGTGCCCAGTGGCGCAGGAGGCGGCGACGGTCGATGATTTGGAATCCCCAGGCGACGAGCGGTGCGATGATGCCCCACATGTAGCCGTTCTCTTTGCAGAGCGTGGCGATGAGGATGCAGAGGATGCAGAGGAGAGTGGAGAGGGGAGAGAGGAGAGTGGAGTGGGATGATTGAGGAATGAGTACTATTCTCTCTCCTCTCTCCCCTCTCCTCTCTCCTCTAAAGGAAGCCTCTCTTAGATAAATGCTCGTGGCGAGGAGTCCCCAGAAGTGTGAGTAGGCTTGGTTGAGGCTGTCGATGCCGGTGACGGTGCCGAGCATGGCGGGTGAGAGATAGAAGAAGCCGACGGCGACGGTTCGCCCGAAGGGGGTGAAGCGGAGTTGGCGGGCGATGTGCCACACGAGTAGGGTGTTCATGAGGTGGGCTGCATAGACAAAGACGTGGTTGAGCGTGGGGAAGAGCCGGTAGTTGAGTCCTACAATCCAGCCGAACACGTGGTCGAAGGGTCGCCACCAACTGTCCATGGGTAGCCACCGCGACGAGAAGAGGCTGCCCATGTAGGGGGCGGTGTAGTAGGTCCAGTCGTCGAACGTGGGCAGCAGCTGACAGAGCAGCCACAGCACGATGGGCGACGTGAACAGGATTACTCTTTTAATGCATAGTTCATAGTTCATAATTAGAGGTGAGAGGTGAGAGGTGAGAGTTGAGAATTGAAAGTTGAGAATTGAGAGTAATTACTATCGATGCGCCAGCCAACTTTCAACTTTCAACTTTCAACTTTCAACTTAATTGACTATTGCTATTTTGCAGACGGTGCCTTTTTCGCCGTATTGCGTGGCGGTCTCTACCATATAGACTCCTGAGGCTACGCGGCGGCCTTTCTTGTCGCGACCGTCCCAGGTGAAGGTTCCGCCGTTGGACTTGCCTTCGGCCACAAGCACGCCGTTGGAGGTGACTATCTTCACGTCGGCATTATAGGTGAGTCCGACGATGGTGATGAGGCCGTTGTACTCGGGGCGCACGGGGTTGGGATAGGCATAGACGTTGTCTTTGGTCATCTCGTCGCTGTAGCCGGTGGCATCGCTCATGTAGGAGCAGAGGCCGTTGCTGGTGCCGAAGAATATTTCACCGGTCTGCTCGTTGATGTCCATGGAGAGGATGGTGTTGGAGAGCAGCTTGCTGTTTTCCACGGTGAAGTGGTAGAGCTGGGTGATGTTGTCGGCGGCAAAGCAGTAGACGCCTGCGCCGTTGGTGCCAAACCACTTGCGGTTGCCGCCGTCGACCACCATGTCGTTGATGTCGATGTTGGCAAGCAGATAGTCGGCATAGTTGGTGCCGTCGTTGCGAGGCACCTTCACCTGATGGAAGGAGATGCTGTTGAGGTTGTCGCTTTTGAGCATGAGCGGTCCGACCTTCGTACCCATCCAGATGTTGCCTTCCTTGTCTTCCTTGACATAGCGGCAGCGGGTGGTGGAGATGGAGGTACCGTCTTGGTTGACGAAGCTTGTCCAGATGCGCGCGTCGTCTTTGGCGGGGTCGTAGCGCACAAGCGACGTGGTGCGATAGAAGTTGTTGGCCATCCAGATGTAGCCGTTGCTGGCGATGATCATGCTTTTCACGTTTTCGAGTGCACGGGTCTCGTCGTTCATGAATTGGGATTTATGGTGGGATACCCATTCGCCGTTTTTCGTGTATTCGAGCAGCGAGACAGTGCGTCCGATGCTGTTGAACATCCACAGGTTTCCGCTTTTGTCGTATTTCAGGGTGGTGACGAGGACGTAGTTGGCGGCGTTCGGGTCGGTGAGACTGACGGTGGCGGCGACCTGCAGCGGGCTGTTGGTATGGTTGAAGTGCTTCACCATCTCGCCGTTTTCGAAGATGTAGAGTCCGGTCTGTCCGCCTACGGCCACGCGGTTGGGATTGGTGGGGTCGACGTCGATGCTCTGGTTGTTGCTGTACGGGTGTCCGAGGGTCGACTTGAAGCTGTCGTCGTAGATGGTCCACTTGTCGCCCGAGAGTATCTGCACCTCGGTGCTGTTGTATCGTCCTGCGGCGTCGACGGTGTAGAGGTTGCCGTTGGCAAAACGTATGAAGCCGAAGTCGTTGCTGATGGGTCCGTCGGGCTTGTACTGGTTGGCCAGGTCGAGCAGCTCGGGGTCGAGCGTGGTGGTGTGAGGCGTGTAGCCGGCCTTCTTGGTCCAGTTGTTGCGGTCGAGCAGGTTGCTGCTGAGCAGGGCCGAGAACTGTGCGTTGGAGGCTCTCGACTCGGCATAGACGTGGGTCTTGTCGGTGTATGCCCAGTCGACGCTGGTGCCCAGATTGTAGGAGTTGGTAATCTCGGCATCGGCGACATTCAGCTGCAACACGCCGAAACCTGTGCCGCAATAGGCATATTTCCCGTCGATATAGATGGAGTTGATGTTTTTGTCCTCGGTCATCATCTTCGTGTAGAGGTCCGACACGTTGATGGTGTTGCCGTTCTGCTCGAGCAGGTCGATGTTGCTGTCGTTGTAGGCAATGACGAGTCGCTTGGCGGTTGGACACCAGGCAATATGGGCAATACCGCTGTCGCTCAGACCGTTGAGCTTGTCGAAGACCTGAACGCTCTGGTCGTTCATGTTATAGGAAAAAAGACTGTTCGACGCCAATACGTAGACGATGTGACCCACACGTTCAATCTCGGTCACGTTGTTATACGACTGGTAAAGGTTCCAGTTGCCAATGGAGGCAGCCGAAGCCAGCAGGGTGTTCAGTAGCAGAAAGACTGCAACAATAATTTTTTTCATTTCACTTATCACTTTATTAATCTCTCGCAGTAATCGTTTCTTTAGTACGCTTTGCTTGCAAAGAAAGCGCAGAAATAAAAGAAATTTTATCATAGAGATTCTTCTACTGCAGAAAACTTTCCCTGTCTTCTACAAAAATAATTTCCGCGATTTCCGCGATTTCTGCGAGACTTTATCCTTTTTCACTTCTTAAAAATTCCACCAGCTTGCGTGTGGCGCGGGCACGGTGAGAGATTTCGTTTTTAATGTCGGTACCCAGTTCGGCAAACGACTGGTCGTAGCCCTCGGGCACGAAGATGGGGTCGTAGCCGAAACCCTCGGTGCCGCTCTTCTCGCGGGCAATGTGGCCGTTGACTATACCCTCAAAGACGTGGCATTGAGGGTCGGGGCTTTTTCTTAATAACGTAATAACTGTGCGAAATCTTGCGTTGCGATTGTTATTTTCTCCTAATTCTTGTAAAAGTTTGCGCATATTCGCCTCCGAATCGTGGTCGGTACCCTCGGCATAGCGGGCACTGTGCACACCCGGTGCACCGCCCAGCGCGTCGACCTCAAGACCGGTGTCGTCGGCAAAGCAGTCATAGCCATAGCGGTTGAACACGTATTCGGCTTTCTGTCGCGAGTTTTCCTCCAGCGTGTCGTGGTCTTCGGGAATATCCTCGTGACAGCCGATATCGTTCAGCGAAAGCACCTCGAACCGCGGGCCCAGTATCTCGCGAATCTCGTCCAGCTTATGCTGGTTGTTCGTTGCAAAAACAATTTTCATATTTTCTTATTTATTCAAAAACACGGACAAAGATAAATAATAATTATGAATTGTGAATTATGAATTGTGAATTATTTATTATCTTTGCCCGTGTTTTTATATTGTAAGACTAAAAAACTATGGACTTAAAGAAAAACTATGTTGCCTCGGTGCAACGCTATGCTGACAGCGACAACATGTTTGTGCGCTGCGGAAATTCGGGCGTGCTGTTGCCCAAGATTTCCTTAGGCTTTTGGCATAACTTCGGCGGACACGACCCTTACGAGCGTAGCCGCGACATTGTGCACTGTGCTTTCGACAACGGCATCACCCATCTCGACCTAGCCAACAACTACGGCCCACCCTACGGCTCGGCTGAAGAGACATTCGGCCGACTGATAGACGACGACCTGCGACCCTATCGCGACGAACTCTTCATTGCCACAAAGGCCGGATACGACATGTGGCCCGGACCTTATGGCAACTGGGGCTCGCGCAAATATCTCATGGCCTCGCTCGACCAGAGCCTCCGACGCATGCATCTCGACTATGTCGACCTGTTCTATAGCCATCGCTACGACCCGACCACGCCCCTCGAGGAAACCCTGCAGGCACTCGTCGACATCGTGCGCAGCGGTAAGGCACTCTACGTCGGTGTGTCGCGGTGGCCGCTCGAAGCATTGAAGTTTGCCGACGAATACCTGCGTGCCCGCGACGTGCCCCTGCTCATCTATCAGGGACGACTCAACATGCTCGACCGCGAACCCCAGGAAACGGGCATCATCGACTACTGCGCACAACACGGCATCGGCTTCATCTCGTTCTCGCCGTTAGCACAAGGCCTGCTCACCGACCGCTATCTCGACGGCATACCCGAGGGATCGCGCATGACGCATGAGAAACACCTGCGCAGTGAGATGCTCACCCCGCAACTGCTCGCACAACTAAGACAATGGAACGACGAAGCCCGACAAAACGGTCAGCCGTTGGCCGAGTATGCCCTGCGCTGGATTCTCCGCCAGCAAGGCGTGACCAGCGTGCTCGTCGGCGCCAGCAGCGTAGCACAGCTGCAGACAAACCTCCGTGCAGTGAAATAAAATGGGAGGGGGCATTAGTTCTTAAAATTCATACCCCAGATTGATGAAGAAGTAGGGCTTCTTCGTGTGGTTGCTATAGCCGAATGTGGCTCCGGCAGGACCGAACATGGTGTTGTAGTAGTAGGCTGCCTGAAGGCCGAAAAGGGTATGGTGGTCAAACATTTCCTTTACTTTATCGCTTTGCTGTGCACCCGTCACGCGTAGCAGCACAAAGTTGTTGTCGGCGATGCGCTGCTGGGCTTGCAGCTGGGCTGCTACAAACTGGTGGCCCACATACTCCATGTTGCCAATGCCGGCGAAGGGCATCTGCTGCTCTACATAGTGGCCGAACCAGTTGCCGCCGATGGTGTTGCCAAACACGGCAGGCACGACCGAGCCGAAGAGCAGCCGACCGTAGAGCATGGGCTGGAGGGTGAAACGACTGCCGAAGGTAATCGACGTGCGCCAGTCGGCACTGACTTCGCTCATGCCCTTTTTCTTTCCAAGCGTGGAACCGTCGGCGGCACGCTGCTTCAGCTTAGAGAAGTCGTTGGTGATGTAGGCATACTCGGCCTTGAAACGTGAGCCGCGCGTGGGGAAATAGAAATGGTCTTCGCTGTCGTAGTTGACTCGGGCTCGATAGCTGATGAAGTGCTCGTTTTTAAGCGTCACCTGTGGCGAGTCTTCCGATCCGAGCTTGTTGCGATAGTGCATGAAGTCCCAGCGTGCCGCCAGCTGCAGGTTGAAGTTCTTGAGGTCGAAGTTGATGGGTGTCAGCTCTCCCTGAAACTGGTTGTAAAGAATGTTGTAGGACCGGTGGCCTTTCATATAAATGTCTATGTCGTTGCGGCTGAACTCGTAGCTGATGGTAGGACGTGTGAAGCTGGTCGGGTGGACGGTCAGGTCGACACGTGTTTTCAGGCGCTTGCCCAGTCGGAGGGTGATGTCGGTGTTGACCGGCACGGCTGTCTTCAGCGGGATATCGAGGCCCAGCTGCACGGTGGCATACTCCTCGGTGTCGAAGCGGAACCCCGCATGCAGCTGTACGTTCTTGCGGTTGCCTGCCGAGAGCACCACGCGCACACCGTCGCCATCGGGCACCAGACGGCACTCGGCTGTTTGGTAGAACAGGTCGACGCGCATACAGGTGGTAATTTGTTGCTCCAGGGCAGCATCGATATAGCCATAATCCTGACCTGGCTTTTGGTTCTTGAGGTTGAATTTCTGTCTGATGAACCGTTCGTCCTGGGGTGTCATGTTCTCAAACGTGTAGCCAGTGACGCGCTGACGCTCGGTAAACACCTGCGGACGCAGCGGGTGGAGAATGGTTGGACGGAACGACTCGCCGAGTCCCATGCGCTGCTTCAGGCTGACGATGTCGTCCCAGTGGCGCATGGCTTCCTCTTCGCCGCGACGGATGAGCGTGTCGATGGCGGCAGGCGTGAAGCTGGCCGAGCCATAGCCCTTGGTATCTACTTGCACGTGCAGGTCGGTGATGGCCAGGTTCTCGTCGTATTTGTTCTTGCAATTCACGTCAACAATCTGACTGATGATGCTCATGGCGTTGCCCATGTCGTCGGCAACCTTCGGGGCACCCTGCACGGTGACGCCGATGATGATGTCGGCACCCATCTCGCGGGCGATGTCGGCAGGATAGTTGTTTTTCAGACCACCGTCAACCAATACCATGTCACCCATTCTGACGGGCGAGAAAGCCGCCGGGATGGCCATCGAGGCACGCATGGCTTGGGGTAGCCGTCCGCTGTGGAAACGCACCTCGGAGTTGTCGATGATGTTCGTAGCTACACAGGCAAAGGGGATGGGCAGGTCTCGCGTAAAGTCAATCGAGTCGGTGTAGCCCGAACAAAGCTGCTGGAACAGCTCGGCAAGGTTTTTACCCTTGATGAATCCTCCCGCATTCCTGTCGCGCTTACCGATGGTCATGCCCGTGGTGAAGAAATAGGTGTTCTGCTTCTTGCGGTCGCTGAGACTCTGCCGACGCAGGTTCTCGCGGTCGCTAATCACGTAGCTCCAGTCTTGCACACGCACCATCGAGTCGAGCGCATTGGCATTGTAGCCGATGGCATAGAGGCCGCCGATGATGCTGCCCATCGACGTGCCGGTGACGATGTCGACGGGAATGCCCGCCCGTTCCAAAACCTTCAGCACACCGATGTGGGCCATGCCCTTCGCACCGCCACCGCTCAGCACCACGCCCACCTTCGGCCGTCCCTGCGTCGCAGCGGTCTGTTTCTCTGCACCAGCCTCGTCAGCCTGTGCCATGACAGCAACACACGTCAGCACAACTGCCAACATCAATACAACTCGCTTCATATACATATTCCTAAACATGATTGCAAACTAAAAACTAAAAACTAAAAACTTAAAACTTAAAACTTAAAACTAAAAACACCCTGCAAATTTAATCATTCCATTCAAATAATCAGCCAACAAACCCGAAAAAGTTGAAAAAATGATAAGTCCTCCATTAGCATGTTAAAGAAGTGAAAAGTGATAAGTGAAAAGTGATAAGTCTCCATTAGCATGTTAAAGAAGTGAAAAGTGATAAGTGAAAAGTGATAAGTCTCCATTAGCATGTAGGGACGCGGCGTGCCGCGTTATCTCTACACTCTACACTCTACACTATGCACTATGAACTAGCGATGCGCCAGCCAACTCTACACTCTACACTATGAACTATGAACTATCGCCGCGGCGTGCCGCGTTGAAAACTTGTCTCTCTGTCTCTCTGTCGAAGAAATTGCACATATATGCAAAAACACCCCCAAAAAACGCCCAAAATTCTGTCGAGATTTTTCATCGTTTTAGAGAAAAGAAATGGTGATTTTTAGGAAAAAATAGAGTTGATTTTGAAAAAGCATATGTTTTTTTGCAACAAAGGATACCTTTATGGGTCAAAAAGCATACCTTTTTCACTCAAAAATGTACCCTTTTTTGAGCAAAAACTGATAAAAAACTGCATGTTATCATCGCTTTTGGTCGGTTCTTGCAAGTTAAGAATTGCACACTTTCCCTTAAGAACCTCCCAACCCCTTAATTTAGAGGACTAAACAATTGCACACGCATACGTAGCTTCTATGAGTCGAGCAGCCTTGCTCCTCGAAAATTTTTGAGTATTTCGCCACTTTGACTGTTAATTTTTAACACGCCCAACTGTTAAAATTAAGAATTTCCTCTCTGTGCACGCGCTCTTATTCATGATGTTGCTTTCACCTCCATCGTTTCTTTTGATTGAGCACCCATTGCTGGTCGCTCTTTGTTGATGCGTTGAAAGCCTGCTCTATCAGGTTTCGCTCGGCCGGCGTACTATTCCAGAAGCGTTGGCGCATCTCCTTCCTGATGAGTGCGCGGTTGCCATTGTTCTTCTCAGCAAACTCCTTGACAAGTGCGTCGGTGGGTAGGTTGTGGATGCGTTTCTCGCGCTGCCCTATCTTGTCGGCAAACAAAATCTTGAAAGCAGCATCCTTCAGCGGATGGCGGTCGCCCAGCATCCGGTTTCTGTAGACGGATAACAGCTCCTCCCTGTTCAGCGACGGCAACATCTGGCGGCATTTCTCCAGCTCGTCGACATCCCATGCCGTGAAATGATACCGCTCACACTTCACTCTGATATATTCATAATTGGTCATACGGTTTTCTCCTTCTTATTTGTTTGTATGTATTGTTATTCTTTGTAGTAACGTAGCGGTCGGCAACGGACAGTTTTGTCACGCCGCGTAGAACTTTGCAGCAGATGAACACGGAACGACACGGAATAAAATTCCGTTTGAATGTTGCGCCGCGTTATAGTCTACGGATTTATAGGATAATAGGATTAAAATCCCCAAATCCTTGAATCCTTAGAGAGAGGATAAGCCTTCATTAGCATGTAGTTAAGAAGTGAAAAGTGATAAGTGAAAAGTCTCCATTAGCATGTAGGGACGCGGCGTGCCGCGTTATCTCTACACTCTACACTCTACACTATGCACTATGCACTATGAACTATCAATGCGCCAGCCAACTCTACACTCTACACTATGAACTATGAACTATCGCCGCGGCGTGCCGCGTTGAAAACTTGTCTCTCTGTCTCTCTGTCGAAGAAATATGTCATTATATGAAACCATGTCTTTCTGTCATTCTGTCGAAAAAGAAGAAATATCTCTCTCTGTCTCTCTGTCGAAGAAATCTCGCCTGCAAAAATAGCATTTGTTTTCCCAATCCAAAAACAATCTCCCATCGCAAGCCTTGTGGAAACTCAAATTTCTTCTTCCCACTCCACCAACTCCCTCGGCAGCAGAATCTTTTTCGCCTCCCCCCGCTGACCTGTGATGAAGTAGTATTTGGCGGTATTCTCAGGAATAACCCCCAGAAAAGCCTTGCGAATCCTTGTGCATTTCTCGTTGATAGAGTTCAACATGGGATTGGTCACATCGTCGATGCTTTTTTCCACGCGCAATGTCGACTCGTAGGGACGCAGTCGTGCATACAGCCTCATCAGTTCCTTTCGATGGTCTGTCAAGTGCTTTAAGACAATACCCTCCGGGTGTTTCAAGAAAAGCAGAAAGACAGCCTTTACCAGTGGCTCCATCCTGATCTCCATCTTCCTGTTGCTGCATAGCACGATTCTGAAATCCCGGGTAATCTTCAGTGGTGGCAGCACGTCATCCTCATGCAGCACAGCCTCAATCTCGGCAGCCTTGACACCATACCCCCTCAACCTGCGTACCTTTTCTTTCACCTCATCCAAAAGAATGGAGCAATGCAGCTGCTCCAATTCTTTTGAGATGAGTTCTTTCAACTGTTGATTCATCATTTTGCTTTTGCTTTATTAGAATCCCATAGCATCCATCATTGCGTCATAATCGATAGGATTACTTGGCATATCACCATACATGCCGTCAGTCAAAGCATCCCATGAATCTTCTTCCGTCCACTCGTAGCCTTCATATTCGTGACTACATGCGTAACCCTCAAACTCATCACTCTCAAACTCGTTGTCTTCAAACTCATAAGAGTCTTCATAAAAATTTCTTGCCATAATCTTTCAACTTTAGTGGTAACAGGGCACTATGCTCTGTTTTCTGTTGCAAAGATATGACAAGAGTACGAACACAATGTTCGTTAACTAACAAGATTGTTATTATAACTGCAAAGGTTCTATAAGATCTGATAAAACATGGTAGTTAAATCCGAAAAATCTATTATACCAAGTATCTAATGACCAGCCATTTAGAATTCTTTTTTTGCCAGTTTCATTGTCTGTTCCATATAAAGTAAATACTTTAATAGAATTGTATATTTTTACTTTACCTGTTAAAGTTCTTTCTACTTTTCCAACATTTTCTTGAGGGCATAATCCATATTTTGCTTCATCTTTTGTAAAAACTCGAAATAACGGTCCATGCTTACTTGGAACATCAATGAATTCTCCCTCAATAGGTTTGTTTAAATACGAAGGAAAAGGGCCTTTTCCTAATTCATAATTGTAAATATCCTCAGTAATATCATCATAGCCAAATAATGGTATTATAGCTAAAACTTGTTTTGGATTATTTACACTTACAATGCAACATTTTACATATCGTTCAGATTGACCATTAAAAGATTTTTTCTTAAAAGGGAACGTTTTACAATTGGTAAAAAGGAACTTTGGCATAGATGAATAATTTATTTAGTTTCTAATTCGGTTTTTATTTGCTGTGCAACGTCTTGAACGGCCATTATTACTTCTCTAAATGGTTCTCGATAATGCCATAATTGATAACGATATCTCCAATAAGAAGACTTATCAATAGATTTATATTTGGTCTTCAAATTATCATCATCTTTAATACCATTCCAAAAAACTTCTCCTTCTTTTGTTAGTGGAAGTCCTAATTCTATAAGTTTTGTTTTGAATTCATTAATACTGTTTATACTATCTTCTGGTCTTCTATGGCTTTGCTCATTTCTAACTTCTCTTGCAAAATCCAAACAGTCCCTTTGTTTTTTTCCAATTTTGTTTGAAAATGCAGAAAGTTTAACAGCTAAAGAAATATTTTTTACAGAATCAAGTTTATCAGTGTTATCTAACCATGTTACATTATTGATAATATATCGTTTAGCACTTTCAAAAGAACTAAAGTTATTTTGATAATAGTAATTGAGTAATTGCTCTATTTGGAGAATAGCATATCTGCAAAATTCAGAGAAATCTATTTTATGAGATCGAACACCATATCGGTACCTTAGCATCTCTCTAAAATCTGATATTAATTGATTTCTGATAAATTCGTCATCTATGAAAGAATAATCAATAATGGGACATGTGCTATCTATCTGATAGTCAAGACCTAAATACTTTTCAATGTCAGCTAATAAAGGATTCGTATCAAAGCCAGAAGAAGGAGTCGTCCCTAACATCTTTCGCAATTTATTTACGAAATCTTCATTCCCTGGTTCATCAATTAGTCGTTTGATAAATAGGAGCAATTTGTTTAATTGTTCTTTATTTTGTGCCATATCATAAAATGCTTAAGTCAAAATTAGAATCACATAATAATGTAAGAATTTCATCTAAGCTCAATGTATTTAAAATATGCTGTTTTTTCTGTATAACATTATTATTTTCCAAAGGGCGATGAATTAAATAAAACCTTTCTCTTTTTTGGTTTTCACAAAGGGAAATTTGCAAATCACTAGTATCAGTTATATTTACTTTACTACTCACGGAAACAATTTGTTTTTTATTATCAATCAAGAAATAGGCAAAAACCTTTCCTGATTTTGATACTTCCATTTTTATTTTTGTAGTTAAAGCTCTCTCAAAATCAGCGATTTTTAGGGAATCTAAATATTTAATTTTGTATTCGCCTTGCCCTTGAAAGTTTATATCCATGAGAATGTCATATTGTTTTTTTAATTTCAAATATGTGGAATCATTGTTACCTTTTACCATCTTTAAATATTCCAATTTTCCTGCAATTACATTTTCGAGAATAGGATCACCTTTTTTAATGTGCCCTTTTTCTTTCTTGTAGTAATCAATAAAACGCTGATAAGCTATTGTCAATCCATATTTCTGCCAAATGTAAAGTATGTTTCTGACATCTTGCGTGTATTTTCGAGTGACATTAACCTTATCGCTTACTATCAATCCTGTTACTTCTTGTCTGCTGCCTTTCTTTTGTAAGCGAGTTTTAGTTTCATTTACACAAAAACCTTGTTCTTGAATAATCTGATACAGAGATTTCATGAAACGAGATTCTTTCTGATATACATTGTGCATACTGCTAAATGTAATGTCATCGGCATAACGAGAATAATTTAGTCCATAATGTAAGGCTAACTTTGACAACTTATAATCTAACTTGTCACAAATAGCATTAGTCAGCAAAGGGGAAGTAGGCGCACCTTGTGGAAGTATATAGCTTTCGGATTCTTCTGTCACTACTTTCATACAGCATAATCCAGCTATGACACTGGCAAGTTCTTTATTAAAACAAAAGGGTTGTACTTTTAATCGTCCCCATACTCTTGCCTGTGAAATACTAGGAAAAAAATCTTTTAGATCTAAATTAAAGATATAGTTTTGACCAATATGTAACTTCGCATTGTCTACAACTGAACGATTTGGTGTAAATCCCATAGCCCATTGAGATGGTTCATATAAGGCTTGAAAAATAATATTAAGGTAGGTCTGGATGGATTTTAGTCCATTGACTGGAGCTGAAATGCGACGCTGACCGCCAGATTTTTTAGCAATGAAAAAATCATGGTACCTCTTAGAGTTAGGTATGGAAGTCGGGTTGCAATAAAAGTTAATCTGTTTTATAGTAAACGGATGTGCTTTCTCGCCTAATTCATCAGCCTTTATATCATTGAGCAAGGCTAACAAATTATCCTTATTTTTCATACGTTTAACACGCCCTTTTATAATTTCTTTTTCCATATTTAAAATGAGAGTCTTCAACAGAACTGCTTTTCTTTGTATATGAATATTGGATACAATTAATAGAAGAAGGCTTATTCGATGTGTCCCCGTATGCTTACGAAAGGTCAGATATGTTCGGTATAACAGTAAGTTTGGGAACAAAGAATAACAACTAAACGTTGTTTCCTCAAGCCAAAGCCAGAGGAATCTGCTGAGTACGGCAGACAGGTTCAAAATCAGTTCTGTATCAGACTCTCAAAAATCGTTTTTTTATTGTAAATGCAAAGTTACAAATTTTATTCGAATATGTATATCGCAAACAAATTATTTTGTTCGGATAAGTTGAATTGGAAGTTTATACCCACTAAAAGTATCAACTATAACATATTCCTCACATCCTTTCTTGCTATTATAAAACATTTTCACGGAAACAATCTTAGAAGAATCTTTGTTGTCTTTGATCCAGAAGCGAGCAAAGTATGGACTTGGATTAATTGTTACATCATCTTCCTTATATCCGCATTTTTTTATACTTATGCTGTTACCATTAGGCCCGATACAGACAAATCCATATCGTCCTCTACTAATGATTTTACATATTTGTAATAATTCTTCCCATTGTTCTTTTGTAGGAATGTTCAATAGTGCAGCTTTATGATATGGCAAGTAATCTGAATAGCCATCAGTACCTTTTTTGTAATGATTTGCCCACAATGTTCCACTGGGTAAGCCAAGGTCTACATATTCTATTTCATCTTCACGTAGTTCCATGGGAATTTTGTCTTCGCAGTCTTTGTAACCATCACGATAGCCGTCGGTATAAGCTTGGGCAATGGCTGCGGTTAATACTTCGTTCACTTTGCCTTCAGCATAAGTAGTAGCTTTTTCTGTAAGTTCCATATTTAGTAAGATTTAAAAGTTTTACATTTCTGGTGCAAAGGTACTATCTGTTAACGAACTATATGTTCGTAGCATAGAATAATAATCAGACATCTCACAAATTCTTTTATATATTTTATCTTGAATATGCCCATTGGATTTTATCACAATGAGTTCTTTGCCAAATGCGCAGAGTTCGCGGATTAGTTCAAAATTTGGGATGCAGTCCAATGTGAAAAACAACCCACCTTGTAATTGAGGATATTCAGATCGGAGTAGTAGGTCGGCATCACCCCTTATTGGCGTATAGCTGCCATGAATGGGTTTGGTTTCAATATAGCCTTTGGAGGCTTCGCTGACCCAACACAGAATATGTTCTACGGGGCAATTTTCGTATAGAGTTACGCCTACAATATCCTCGAATCGCTCATATAGGTCTTGAGTACATTTAATATATTTTTTTTCTGGTAGTGGCTCCACGTTATCTATTCTGTCAAGGGCAAAATTGAGAATCTTCATGTCGCTGTCAGCAGCACCGAGCAAGAACCATCGGTCATTATATTGCTTTAGTAAATAGGGATGGAAATCGATAGTGCGCATGGTTGTATCTGTGAAAGTATGGTATGAGAGACTAACAACCACCTCGTTTGAAATATTATCGAAGAGTTTACCAAGCAGATTGGAGTTTTGAAGATAAGGATTATTGCTAAAACAGATGATTTGCCTACGTTCTTCGAGTCCAAGTCCAATTTTGAAATCTTCGAGCCACTTGAAGTTATCAAGTCCATCAAATTGGCCAATAGTGTTCAATACTTCGCGAAGCAGATTTCGCTCCTCACTGCTCATCTCTTTTTTAAAGATGGAGAAAGAGGGATTACCGTAAGCAATGCACCGCTTCCCTTTCCAATTGAATCGTTTGATAGGGGCAGAAAAAGGAGCATATTCTAAAGAGTTTAAATCCTTTTCTATGCAACGTTGAGTAACTTCAGGAAAACCGTCTTCATAAAGCATATCATTCACATGATTCGTCAGATCGTGAATATCATAATAATGATGATGGTCAGAGAGAAGTCTGTCCAAGTATTGATAGCGTATAAATGCATTTTTGTTTGTAGGCATATTGTCAATAATTTTCGACAAAGGTACGATTTGAGTGCGAACACAATGTTCGTAAATATCGGCTTTTAGTTATTTACGGTGCAAAGATACATTTTTTTTCAGAAAGACTTATATAAAGTCTGTTTTTTTATTTTCGCAAGGCTTGTGATTGGATTTTGTTTGGAGGTTATTTTTTGAAGATGTAATTTTGCCAATGGAAAACAAGGACATAGGTCTATAAGAAAAACAAAGACATTGGTCTATAGAAAAACAAGAATATAAGTCTATAGGAAAACAAAAACAAGTCTATGAGAGGATGAATTAACAGTAATAATAAACTCGAAAAATTAAAAAAGTATTCAACATGAAAAAGAAAGTTTTGACAATGGTTGTCGTTTGTTCGATGACGATGGGTGCGAGGGCGCAGATAGGGCCTTATGACAGTGCGGTACAGATGCCCTCGATGGATTTGTATGATACTGGTGCGATGAATGCTTACATCGGTGCGCTTGCCGCTACGGCAGAGCGGAGAAGCCAGCAGTTTAACTATTATTACAAACTGGCAGTTGATGCATATTGTGAAGACCGATGGTATGATGCCATTAGAAATGTCAACAGTGCGCTTTCAACACAATACTACGATGGTATGCTTTATTATATCCGAGGCTATGCTTATGAGCAGTTGGGGAATTGGAAAGAGGCCAAGAAAGATTACAAAACGGGAAAAAAGTATGGGGATAAGTATTCCATAGAGGCTTTGGATAACCTGCAGAAAAAGGAGAAAGCGATTCGGGAAATGAAGTGAAAGAACTATAATAACTATAAATGAGAGAACAATATGAAAAGATTATCAATGGCGATAATGGCAATGGCTTTTGCCTTTACCGCAAGTGCGCAGTATTACAACGTTGGAACGTCTAAATCGTCGACCGACATGTTTGGCAATACGACGACTACTCATCGCGACCAGTATGGGTATACGACGGGTACATCGAAGACATCGACCGACATGTTTGGCAATACGACAACGACCCATCGTGACCAGTATGGTCATACGATTGGCACGTCCACATCGAAGACCGACATGTTCGGTAACACGACGACTACTCACCGCGACCAGTATGGGCACACGACAGGCACATCAAAGTCGACGACAGACATGTTTGGAAATACCAATACGACTTATTCTGATCCTTATGGGCATACGACGGGTACGTCAAAAACGAGTACCGATATGTTTGGTAACACGACGACTACCTATCGCGACCAGTACGGGCATACGCAAGGTTCATCGACCACGTCACGAGATATGTTCGGCAACCGAAACACGCAACAACGCAGTAACAATAATAATTCAACGATTTGGACGTGGTAAAGAATTGGGGCATCAAAAATTTTGATGCCCCTTTTGTTGGTTCCTTTTGAGTAGAAACAGTCGGATGAGAAAGACGATAAAAAGGTGAGTTATGCTTTCTTGTCGTCTTTTTCTTCGGGGAGTTTTTGGGTATCTTTCTTCTTGACTTTTACTTTGATAGTGTCGAAGCCTTCGCCGTAGACGCCGATGACGGCACTCTGTGAGACGAATGCGTTGGGGTCGATCATCTTGATGAGTCGGAACATGGTGACGCTCTCGCGCTTACGGGCCAGTATGCAGAGCACCTTCATCTCTTGTCCGGTGTACCAGCCGTGGCCGTCGAGGATGGTCACGCCGTGGTTCATCTGTGTGCCGATGGCGTGGGCTATCTCTTCGTGTTTCTTCGAGAAGATGAGAAACTGCACGGACTCGCGGCGGGCGTTCATGACGTAGTCGAGCATGAAGTTTTCGATGCCCATGGTGCAGAGGCCGAACACAACCTTGTGGGCTCGGTCGATGGGTTCGCCGAACTCGGGAATGAAGAGACAGGAGCCGATGATGACGAGGTCGAGACCGATGAGCACTTGTCCGAGCGAGAAGTTGTGGTATTTGTTGACGCAGGCTGCGACGATGTCGGTGCCGCCGGTGGAGCCGTTGTTGAGGAAGACGATGGCCATCGACGTGCCGGTGATCATACAGCCGATGATGAGCGACATGAAGTCTTGTCCTTCGCCAAGTGTCTTGATGGGCAGACCGTTGGGTGCCGAGGGCATGATCCACTGTCCGAACTTCAGCAAGAAGTAGAGGGTGAAGATGGCATAGATGGTCTTCATGAGGAATTTGAATCCCAGTATCTTCAGGGCTACGCCGAGCAGGAGCACGTTGATGATCATGTAGGAGTTTTCAAGGTGAAACCCTGTGGCATAGTAGATGATGGCCGAGATACCTGTCACGCCGCCCGTTACAATCTCGTAGGGCAGCAGGAAGACGATGTAGCCGAAAGAGAACGTGATGAGGCCGAGGGTTATAAAAATATAATCCTTGGCCTCATTCCAAATCATTTGATGTCTGGATGTCATTTGTTATTTACATACAATATTCACCATACGCTTAGGGACGATGATAACCTTTATGATTTGTTTGCCGTCGATGTAGCGTGTGGCACGTTCATCGGCGAGCACGGTGTCTTGGATGGTCTGGTTGTCGGCATCGGCGGGGAACTCCATTTCGAAGCGGGTCTTGCCGTTGAAGGCTACGCCGAGCTTCACGCTGTTCTCGACGAGATACTGCTCGTTCCACTCGGGCCACTGGCTGTCGCAGACGCTGTCTTCGCCACCCAGTTGCTCCCACAGCTCTTCGGCCATGTGGGGTGCGAAGGGTGCGATGAGGCGCACGAGTGTGGTGCCGACGATGCGGTTGCGGCACTTCAGCTGCGACAGTTCGTTCACGCAGATCATGAAGGCCGAGATGGCGGTGTTGTAGGAGAAGTTTTCGATGTCCTGCGAAACCTTCTTGATGAGTTTGTGCAGCGACTTCAGTTCTTCGGGAGTGGGCTCTCCTGCTGCATCTGAGGCGGCCACGAGGTTCCAGAATTTGCGGAGGAAACGATGGCAGCCGTCAATGCCGTTGGTGTCCCAGGGCTTCGACTGCTCTACGGGACCGAGGAACATCTCGTAGAGGCGTAGCGTGTCGGCTCCGTAGCGCTCGACAATCATGTCGGGGTTGACCACGTTGAACATCGACTTCGACATTTTCTCGATGGCCCAGCCGCAGACGTATTTGCCGTCTTCGAGCATGAACTCGGCGTGCTCGTATTCGGGGCGCCACTTGCGGAAGGCATCGAGGTCGAGTACATCGTTCTGCACGATGTTCACGTCGACGTGAATCGGGGTGACTTCGTACTGGTCTTTCAGGTTGTAGGAGACGAAGACGGGTGCCTCTGTCTTTGCGGCTTCTCCCGACTTGTTGATGCGATATACGAAGTTTGAGCGGCCCTGTATCATGCCTTGGTTGACGAGTTTCTGGAACGGCTCTTCCTTGCAGCTGACGCCGAGGTCGAAGAGGAACTTGTTCCAGAAGCGCTAGTAGATGAGGTGTCCGGTGGCGTGCTCGGTTCCGCCGACATAGAGGTCGACGTTCTGCCAGTACTGGTCGGCCTTCTCGGATACGAGCGCCTCGCCGTTGTGCGGGTCCATGTAGCGCAGATAGTAGGCCGATGAGCCTGCGAAGCCCGGCATGGTGCAGAGCTCGAGGGGGAAGACGGTCGTGTTGTCGATGTCGGCCACGCTGACCACCTGCCGCGTCTCAGTGTTCCATGCCCACTGCTTGGCCCTGCCGAGTGGGGGCTCGCCGGTCTCGGTGGGTTCGTATTTGTCGATTTCGGGCAGCTCGAGCGGCAGACACTCCTCGGGAATCATGTAGGGCATGCCGTCTTTGTAGTAGACGGGGAACGGCTCGCCCCAGTAGCGCTGACGCGAGAAGATGGCGTCGCGCAGGCGGAAGTTCACCTTCACGCGGCCGATGCCTGTCTCGGCAACATACTGCTTGGTGCGCTCGATGGCTTCCTTCACGGTCAGTCCGTTGAGGATGAGGCCGGTGTATCCTTCTGCCGTCGCCTTCGGACTGTTCATCACGATGCCCTCTTTGGCGTCGAAGCTCTCTTCAGAGACGTCGGCACCCTCGATGAGGGGGATGATGGGCAGGTTGAAATGCTTGGCAAAGGCATAGTCGCGTGAGTCGTGAGCCGGTACGGCCATGATGGCGCCGGTGCCATATCCGGCCAGCACGTATTCTGAAATCCAGATGGGAATGCGCTCGCCCGTCAGCGGGTTGATGGCATAGGAACCTGAGAAGACACCTGTCACGCGGTGGTCCATTTGGCGTTCGCGCTCGGTGCGTTTCTTCACGTAGGCCAGATAGTCGTCGACCTCGGCTTGCTGCTCGGGTGTGGTGAGCTGCGCCACGAGCTCGCTCTCGGGTGCCAGCACCATGAACGTGACGCCGAAGATGGTGTCGGCGCGGGTGGTGAAGATGGTGAACGACTGGTCGGAGTCGGCCACCTTGAACACCATTTCGGCACCTTCGCTGCGACCTATCCAGTTGCGCTGTGTCTCTTTCAGCGAGTCGGTCCAGTCGATGGTGTCGAGTCCGTCGAGCAACCGCTGTGCATAGGCCGACACGCGCAGACACCACTGGCGCATCTTCTTCTGCACCACGGGGTAGCCGCCGCGCACGCTGACGCCGTCGACCACCTCGTCGTTGGCCAGCACCGTGCCCAGCTCGGCACACCAGTTGACCATGGTCTCGCCCAGATAGGCGATGCGGTAGTTCATGAGCACCTCCTGCTGTTTCTTTTCCGGCCAGCTGTTCCACTCGTCGGCGGTGAACGAGAGTTCTTCGCTCTGTGCAATGTTGAGCCCTTCGGTGCCGCGCTCAGCGAACCGGTGAATCAGTTTCTCGATGGGTTTGGCACTTTGGCAGTTGTTGCAATAGAACGAGTTGAACATGCGTTGGAAGGCCCACTGTGTCCAGTGGTAGTAGCCCGGTTCGCAGGTGCGCACCTCGCGGTCCCAGTCGAAGCAGAAACCAATCTTGTCCAGCTGTTCTCGATAGCGAGCTATGTTTTGTTCGGTGGTCTTAGCCGGATGTTGTCCGGTCTGAATGGCATACTGTTCAGCAGGCAGTCCGTAGGCATCGTAGCCCATGGGGTTGAGCACGTTGAAACCTTTTTGCCGCTTGTAGCGTGCATAGATATCGCTGGCGATGTAGCCGAGCGGATGGCCCACGTGCAGACCTGCTCCGCTGGGATAGGGGAACATGTTGAGCACGTAGAATTTCTGTTTGTTTTCGTTCTCTTCAACTTTGTAGGTTTTTTGCTCAACCCACCGTTGCTGCCATTTCTTTTCAATGTCTCTGAAGTTGTATTCCATTGTTTTTGGTGTTTATTCGGGTGCAAAGGTAATAAATAATTCATAATTCGTAATTATTAATTCATAATTATTTTTTACCTTTGCAGCCAGAAAATTAAGGAAATCAGAAAACTATGGCATTGAAATGTGGAATTGTAGGACTGCCCAATGTAGGCAAGTCTACATTGTTTAATTGTCTGTCGAGTGCAAAGGCACAGGCAGCCAACTTTCCCTTTTGTACGATAGAACCCAACGTTGGCGTCATCACTGTTCCCGATGAGCGGCTGACACGGTTGGCCGAACTGGTGCATCCCGGTCGTATCGTGCCGGCCACGTGCGAGATTGTCGACATTGCCGGACTGGTGAAAGGTGCATCGAAAGGCGAAGGACTGGGCAACAAGTTTCTCGGCAACATCCGCGAGACCGATGCCATCATCCATGTGTTGCGCTGCTTTGAGGACGAGAACATCACCCACGTCGACGGAACCATCGACCCCATACGCGACAAAGAGATTATCGACACCGAGCTGCAGCTGAAGGACCTGGAGACCATCGAGGGTCAGCTGGCCAAGGTGCAGAAGACCGCGGCAGCCGGTAACAAGGACGCCAAGGTGTTGGCTGGTGTGCTCGTGGCCTACAAGGAGGTGCTTGAGCAGGGTAAGAACGCACGTGTGGTAGCGTTCGACTCGAAGGAGGAGCAAGATGCAGCCCGCAACCTCTTCCTGCTTACCTCGAAGCCGGTGCTCTACGTGTGCAATGTGTCGGAGGCTGAGGCCAAGGACGGCAACGACTTCACGAAGAAGATTGAAGCCATGGCAGCCGACGAAGGTGCCGAGGCCATGGTGATAGCTGCCAAGACCGAGGAAGACATTGCCGAACTGGAGTCGTATGAAGACAAGCAGCTCTTCCTCGAAGAGCTCGGACTGGAGGAGAGCGGTGTGAACCGGCTCATCAAGAAGGCCTATGCCCTGCTCAACCTGCAGACGTTCATCACGGCGGGCGAGATGGAAGTGAAGGCCTGGACCTACAAGAAGGGTTGGAAGGCTCCGCAGTGTGCCGGTGTCATCCACACCGATTTCGAAAAGGGTTTCATCCGTGCCGAGGTCATCAAGTACGACGACTACATCCAGTATGGCTCGGAGGCTGCCGTGCGCGAAGCCGGCAAGATGGGCATTGAAGGAAAGGACTATGTGGTGCAAGACGGCGACATCATGCACTTTAGATTTAACGTATAATCCCTCATCCAATAATGATGTTAGCAATCCTTCATCCCTCATTCATTTCCTGGAATCCTTCCGAGGTGATATGTCACCTTGGGCCGATAGCCGTGCGCTGGTATGGCATGTGCTGGCTGGTGGGAATCGTGCTGGGCTATTTCACCGTGAAATGGCTGTATCGCGACCAGAAGGTGAAAGACGAACTGTTCGACCCGCTGTTCATCTACTGCTTCCTGGGCATTCTCATTGGGGCACGTCTCGGCCACTGCCTGTTCTATGAGCCCGAGGTGTGGCTCAGCTCGTGGCAGCGTGTGGTGGAAATCTTCATCCCCATACAGATAGAGCCCGGCGGCGGGTGGCACTTCACCGGCTATGCCGGACTGGCTTCGCACGGCGGCACGCTCGGACTGATGATTGCGCTGTGGCTCTACTACCGCCGCACGAAGATGAACCTGTGGCACGTGCTCGACGACATTGCCATCGCCACCGGCATCACAGCCTGCTTCATCCGTCTGGGCAATCTCATGAACTCTGAAATCATCGGCAAACCCACCGATGTGCCCTGGGCATTCATTTTCGAACAGGTAGACCCCCTACCCCGCCATCCCGGACAGCTCTACGAGGCCATCGCCTACCTGCTGCTCTACTTCCTCATGTTATGGATTTATATCAAGAAGGATGATGGCCGGAAAAATGAAAAATCGGGCATCCGCGTGGGTACCGGCTTCTATTTCGGTCTGTGCCTGACTTATATCTTCACGTTCCGTTTCTTCATCGAGTACACCAAGGAGATACAGGTGGCCAAGGAGGCAGGCTTTGCGCTGAACATCGGTCAGCTGCTCAGCATCCCCTTCGTCATTCTCGGTGTGGTGTGCATGGTTCGTGCGTGGAAAAAAAGCCGACCGTCACGAGAAACAAACGAATGAACCGCAAAAGATAAGCCTTCATACAGCGAAACCTTGTCCTTCACAAAGTAATATATATTATATTACTCGGTAATATATATACTTTTACTGAGTAATATATATACTTTTACTCGGTAATATATATACTTTTACTGAGTAATATATATACTTTTACTCGGTAATATATATTATATTACTTTGTGAAGGACAAGGTTTCATTTTATAGAAGCTAAGCTCTTGGGACAAAAAAGCCTTTCTTTGCGCATGTTGCGGCGCAAGAAAGGCTTTATTGGGAGTTGAAAGACCGTCACTTTTTCACGTCTTTCTTCGCTTCTTTCTTCACTTCGGGGTCGTCGGGTTCGGGCTCGGGAGCTACCACGTCGCCAACCAACAGTCGTGGCTCGACGATGACCGTGTCTGGTGACACGACGTCGCCTTCGAGCAACTCGGGTTTGTTGGACTGAGGCGGGAAGTCGCGTTCCGTCATGCCGTTGGGCTGGAAGATATGGCGGCAACTGCTGAGCATGGTGATGCCCGCAGCCAGTCCGGCCACGCGCACAGCCTTGCCTGCCATGCGGCGCAGGTTGAGCTGGTCGGTCAGATAGCGCACCTCGGCTTCGCACGCCGGACATGTTCCGGCGCAGTCGCCCTTGTGATGACACTCACGAGGATTGTAGCTGATATCGTTGGCCTCGGCTATCTTCTTCCTGATGCCCTTGAGTACCTTACATTTTGCTTTTCCTACTTTCATAGTGGTCTTTATCAGTTAAGGGGTTTCGTTTCTCTGCGACAAAGATAATGCAAATCGAATACAAAGAAAACTTGTTTCTATGTTGAGATGCAGCTTATCTTCTGCAAAGATAATGAAAAATAGAATATAAAACAAAATAAAAAAACTTTTTTATTCTATTGTTAATCTTTTTTTCGTATTTTTGCAGACTGAAAACAAGAAAAACAGATGGCAAAGAAGGAACAAGGGCTCACCCCGATGATGAAGCAGTTTTTCGACTTCAAGGCAAAGCATCCCGATGCTGTGCTGCTGTTTCGGTGTGGCGACTTCTATGAGACCTACGGCGAGGATGCCGTGGTGGCTTCGAAAATACTGGGCATCACGCTCACCCGCCGCAACAACGGTGGCAATACGGGCGAGACGGAGATGGCCGGTTTCCCCCATCATGCCCTCGACACCTACCTGCCAAAGCTCATCCGGGCCGGCCGTCGCGTGGCCATCTGCGACCAGCTGGAAGACCCGAAGCTCACGAAGACACTTGTCAAGCGAGGCATCACCGAGCTGGTGACGCCCGGCGTGGCCATGGGCGACTCGGTGCTGAACTACAAGGAAAACAACTTCCTGGCAGCCGTACACTTCGGCAAAAGCGCCTGCGGCGTGGCCTTCCTCGACATCTCAACCGGTGAGTTTCTCACCGGCGAGGGCACTATTGACTATGTAGAGAAGCTGCTCGGCAGTTTCCAACCCAAGGAGGTGCTCTACAACCGCGACCGCAAAAACCAGTTCGAACAGTATTTCGGCAACCGCTACACCGTCTTCGAGCTCGACGAATGGGTGTTCACCGAGCCGACCGCCCGACAGAAGCTGTTGAAGCATTTTGCCACGAAGTCGCTCAAGGGCTTCGGCGTGGAGCACCTGAAGAACGGCATCATTGCCTCGGGTGCCATCATGCAGTATCTCGAACTGACACAGCACGCACAAATCGGCCACATCACCCGACTATCGCGCATCGAGGAAGAGCGCTACGTGCGGCTCGACAAGTTTACCATCCGCTCGCTCGAACTGCTTGCGCCCATGCAGGACGACGGCGAGTCGCTGCTCAGCGTCATCGACCGCACCGTCACCCCGATGGGCGGCCGCCTGCTGCGCCGGTGGGTGGTGTTTCCGTTGAAAGACGTGCAGCCCATCAACCAGCGCCTCGACATTGTGGAGTATTACTTCCGCCACCCCGACTTCCGGCAGCTGGCCGACGAACAGCTGCAACAGATAGGCGACCTTGAGCGCATCGTCTCGAAGGTTGCCGTGGGACGTGTCACGCCGCGCGAGGTCGTGCAGCTGAAGAATGCCCTCAAGGCTCTCGTGCCACTGAAGAATGCCTGTCTGCAGGCCGAGCACGAGTCGCTGCGTCGTGTGGGCGAGCGACTGAACCTCTGCGAGACCATACGCGACCGCATAGAGAAGGAGATACAGCCCGACCCGCCGCAGCTCGTGGCCAAGGGCGACGTCATCGCTGCGGGCTGCAATGCCGAGCTCGACGAGCTGCGCACCATCTCGCGTTCGGGCAAGGCCTACCTCTTGCAGATTCAGGAGCGCGAGAGCCAGAAGACCGGCATCAGTTCGCTCAAGGTGGGCTATAACAACGTGTTCGGCTACTACCTCGAGGTGCGCAACACCTACAAGGACCACGTGCCGCAGGAGTGGATTCGCAAGCAGACACTGGCGCAGGCCGAGCGCTACATCACGCAGGAGCTGAAGGAATATGAAGAGAAAATCATGGGTGCCGAGGAGAAAATCCTCTCGCTCGAAGCCCAGCTCTTCGCCGAACTTGTCGTGGCCATGCAGCAGTATATCCCTGATATCCAGACCAACGCCACGCTCATAGCCCAGCTCGACTGCCTGCTCTCGTTTGCCAAGACCGCCGAGGAGAACCGCTATGTGCGCCCCGTCATCAGCGACGACTGTGTGCTCGACATCCGCCAGGGCCGCCACCCCGTCATCGAGCAGCAGCTGCCCTTGGGCGAACACTACGTGCCCAACGACATCATGCTCGACAACGAGCGTCAGCAAATCATCATCATCACCGGTCCCAACATGGCGGGAAAGTCGGCCCTGCTGCGCCAGACAGCCCTCATCACCCTGCTCGCACAGATAGGCTGCTTCGTGCCTGCCGAGAGTGCCCACGTCGGACTGGTCGACAAAATCTTCACCCGCGTGGGAGCCTCCGACAATATCTCGCTCGGCGAGTCGACCTTCATGGTCGAGATGACCGAGGCTGCCAACATCCTGAACAACGTCAGCCCGCGTTCGCTGGTGCTCTTCGACGAGCTTGGTCGCGGCACCTCCACCTACGACGGCATCTCCATCGCATGGGCCATCGTGGAATATCTGCACGAGCATCCGAAGGCTCAGGCCCGCACGCTCTTTGCCACCCACTACCACGAGCTGAACGAGATGGAGAAGAACTTCCGGCGCATCAAGAACTACAACGTCTCGGTGAAGGAGGTCGACGGCAAGGTAATCTTCCTGCGCCGACTGGAGCGCGGCGGTTCGGAACACTCGTTCGGTATTCATGTGGCCGACATCGCCGGCATGCCCAAGTCGATAGTGAAGCGTGCCAACGTCATCCTGGGACAGCTCGAAGCCGACAATGCACAGGTGGGCAGCGTGGGCAAGCCCTCGGCACAGACCATCGAACAGTCGCGCGAGGGCATGCAGCTCTCTTTCTTCCAGCTCGACGACCCCGTGCTCTGCCAGATTCGCGACGAGATTCTCGGCCTCGACGTCAACAACCTGACACCCGTCGAAGCCCTCAACAAACTCAACGACATCAAGAAAATAGTGTCTGGAAAATAAAAAACACAACTTTCGCATGTTAGTAGCTAACAGGACTTATCGGGAGTTAACAGGCTTGCAGCCTGTGGAGTTAACGGACAATAGTTATTCCTATTGCGAGAACTATCGTCTGCTAACTTCCGTTAACTTCCGCCAACGCAGTAGGCTAACTCCCGTTAACTCCAGAGCAAGCGAAGCCCAGCGAAACTTGAATAATTTACCTCAAAAACAATGAAAAAATATTTTCTGTTCCTCATTGGCCTGTGTGCAATGAATGGGCTTTCTGCACAGACCCTGGACCGCATGCAGTGGTTCAACGAACCCGAATCGTGGGAAGTGAATAACAACGTGCTCACCATGGACGTGACGCCGCAGAGCGACTACTGGCGTATCTCGCACTACGGATTCACCGTCGACGATGCACCGTTCCTCTACACCCTGCGCGGCGGCGAGTTTGAGGTGAAGGTGAAAATCTCGGGCGACTACATCGCACGCTTCGACCAGGCCGGACTGATGCTGCGCATCGACAAAGAGAACTACATTAAGACGGGCATCGAGTATGTCGATGGAAAATACAACCTGAGTGCCGTGGTCACCCACCACACCAGCGACTGGAGCGTCATCAAGCTCGACCGTCCCGTGCCCTTCGTCTGGATAAAGGCTGTGCGCCGGTTGGATGCCGTCGAAATCTTCTATTCGTTCGACGACAAGGAGTACACCATGATGCGCAACTGCTGGCTGCAAGACAATACGCCCGTCATGGTGGGCATGATGGCAGCCTGTCCCGACGGCAATGGCTTCAAGGCCAAGTTCGAGAATTTCCAAATCAAGCATCTGCCCGACCAGCGACGCGTAGAATGGCTGGAGAAGCACTAAGAAGCCCCCTCCCGACCTCCCCCTAAAGGGGGAGGGGTCGCAAACGCACTGCCCGACTGGTCTCCTCCCCCTTCAGGGGGAGGTTGGGAGGGGGCTTGTGGCCTGTGGGTCACGTCAGGGTCTTCAGTCCGACGATTGATGCAATGAGCGTTGTCGTGAAAAACAGTCGCCAAAACGTGGTGGGCTCGTGGAAAAACAATATTCCCACCACGACCGTTCCCACCGCGCCGATGCCAGTCCACACGGGATAGGCCGTTCCGAGCGGCATGGTCTGAGTGACTTTCGCCAGCAGTCCCATGCTGACAATGGTGAAGAGCAGGAAGCCGCCCATCCACAACCACCACGTCAGTCCTTCTACCGAGCGGGCCCGACCGAGGCAATAGGTGAATCCCACCTCGCACAATCCTGCAACCACAAGTAAAATCCAGTTCATAAAAATCATCATAGCCTGTTTGTTTTTCCGAGGGCTGCAGAACTATTCCGGCGACTCCTTCTCAATTCAAGGCGGCACAAAAATACAAAATAATTACGCAATATGCGCAATGCATTGTGAATTATTTATTATTTTTGCAGCATGAAACGACAGTTGACGGCTTTTTGTCGGTGGTTCATGCGAGCAAGTCGGTTCACTCTGGCTTGTGGCGTGCTGTGCGCGATGGTGTTGTCGTCGTGCAGCCGACAGACCGATGTGCAGCCGGTGCGCAGCATGTACTACTGGCGCACGGTGTTCACGCTGAGTCAGGCCGAGCGCGATTTCATGAAGGCCCACCACGTGGAGCGCCTCTACGTGCGCTATTTCGATGTGGTGCTCAACGAGCAGGGCGAGCCCATGCCCAACGCCACGATAAAGTTCGAAGCCCCCTCCCCCAACCCCACAGCCTCCCCCGACCCCTCCAAAGGGAGGGGAGATGCAAACGAGCTGCCCGTCTGTTCTCCCCTCCCTTTGGAGGGGTTGGGAGAGGTCATCCCCGTGGTCTTCATCACGAACGACTGCATGGCCCGAACCCATGAGGGACTGGCTGAAAAGGTGTTGACCAGAGTGTTGCAGATGAACGAGACGCACGACGTGAAGGGCGTGAGCGAGTTGCAGATTGACAGCGACTGGACCATCACCACCCGCCGCAATTTCTTCGCATTTCTCGACGAGTTGCGCCCCCTGGCAAAGGCAAAGGGCATCGCCCTCTCGGCCACCATACGCCTGCATCAGCTCTCGCAGCCCGTGCCGCCCGTCGACCGCGGCGTACTCATGGTCTATAACACCGGCGACGTGACACGCTTCGACTGTCACCACCCCATACTCGACCTCAACGACGTGCGCCAGTATCTGCGCCATTTGAAAAACTACGACCTGCCGCTCTCGGCAGCCTATCCGCTCTTCTCATGGCGCGTGCTTTTCCGCAATGGTCGCTACGTGGGCATCATGCACGGCGACGACCTGCCCGTCATCGATGGCGACAGCATCGCCCTGCGCCAGCCCGACATGCCGCACATCATGGAGGCCCGCGAGGCCATCGGCCGACTGCGAAGCGACATCCATCACGAGGTGATTCTATACGATATAAGTGAACAAAACATAACCCGATTTAAAACTAACGACTATGAAACGATTTTTGGCAATTAGCCTCATGCTCTCATCCCTCATCCCTCATCCCTCATCCGTCTCTGCATGCGGCTGGGAAGGCTATTCGCACAACAACTACATGTTCAGCGTGTTCCCTCGCGAACAGCTGAACGATGACCTTTTTTCCAGTCGGCTCAACACCTTCTGGGATGCGTTCAGCGACGACAAGGTAACCGAATTCAGGTGGCAGAAGAACAACATCAAGGAAGGCATCGAAAAACGGGGCGACCGCGAGCTGCTCAACTATTTCGACATGCTCGAAGCCTACCTCGACATCAGTGAGCAGCTGCGCGACACGTGGAACTATCCTACGAAGGAAGAGCTGCGCGAGCGGCGTGCACGGCTGGAGTCGATGATTACGGCTGCCGACAACTATCGCGGTCAGCGACTGCGCTCGCAGTACCAGCTGCTGCGCATGCGAGCCAACATGGTGCTCGGCCGTCATCAGGTCAACAAGACGTTCTACGAGCAGACCGCCAGTAAGCTGCCCGCATCGGTCTATCGCGACATGATGCGCAACATCTACGCTGGAGCACTGTTGCACCTCGGACAGCGACAGCGAGCTTGCGACATCTATGCCGAGCAGGGCGACATGGTCAGCATCAAGTGGTGTGTGCGCAAGATGCGCAACCTCGCCGGCATTCAGGCACTCTACAACGAAAACCCCAACTCCCCCACCCTGCTCTATCTCGTGCAAGACTTCGTCAACAACGCCCAGGAAACCCTCGACAGCCAAGACGAAGACTGGATAAAAGAAGTTGGAGCCAGCCCCGTCTATAAAGCCGAAGTCATGCAGTTCATCGACTTTGCCAACGGTGTGGTCGACACTGGAGCGAGCAAGTCGCCCGCCCTCTGGAAAGCCGCCGCAGGCACCCTCCACTATCTCCTCGGCAACACCCGGAAAGCCGTCGACGAGCTCAACGCCGCCATGACCCTCCGCGGAACCCCGCGCATGAACGACAACGCCCGCGCCATACGCCTCATCGCCATGGCCGCCGCCGGCACCACCACCAGCGAGTGGAGCAACACCATGGTCAGCGAGCTGCAGTGGCTCGACGGCAAAATCATCGAAGAACGCGCCGGCAGAGACACCTACAGCAACCACTACACCGACATCAAAGACCGACTCTGCCACCAAGTGCTCTACCCCAAGTTCAAGAAAGCCGGCAAGCTCAGCGTCGGCATCGCCGCCCTCGCCATGATGAGCGACGACGACCTGCCCTTCTGCACCTACAACCCCCGCTCCCCAAACTTCCAGGGCGACGAGCGCGACCCCAACCCCGACTACAGCAGCGAGTTCTTCAGCCATCTCGACTCCCTCACCATATCAGAGCTTGAAGACTACTATCACTACGTCACCCGTCAGCCGACCGACGTGCTCGAACGCTACTTCACCCAGCGCGCCTATCGCGACGACAACTTCTTCTGCGACCTCATCGGCACCCGCTACCTCGCCCAGGGCGAGTTTGCCAAAGCACTGCCCTGGCTCGAGAAGACCGACCTCGCCTTCCTGTCCCTGCAGAACATCAGCGGCTACATGAAGCAGCGCGACTACACGCAACCCAAGTGGATAGTCGACCAGCGCAGCGATGACTTCGACGAAGGACCCCGCCGCGCCACCTTTGCCGCCAACACCAAAGCTGTGTTCTGCAAACAGATGCTCAGCCTGCAGTCCAAATACCAGATGGCCAACCAGAAGACACGCCCCGCAGTGGCCTACGACCTCGCCAAACGCTACTATCAGGCCAGCTACCTCGGCGACTGCTGGTTCCTCACCCATTATGGATGGAGCTCGGCCGACACCGTGCGCACCGGCGAGAAAGACTTTGTCAGCGAGGCCGTCAACTATCTGCAAGTCGCCAAGAAAACCGACAACCTCAAGCTCAGGCAGGAAGTGCTCTACGCCCTCGCCTACATCCCCCTCGACCCATGGGCCGATTTTGGCTATGACTGGACACTGCAAGACTTTGTCTGCAAGCCTCGGCCGCAGTCGCGACAATATCGCGCACTGCAAGAACTCGGCCGTTTCGCCGCCTCTCATCCTACCCAGCTCGAACCTTATGTTTCGCACTGCGACGTGCTCAAACAGTTCAGGTAAGAAAAAGGCAGACTATCTAAAAAGCAGGTCCCGACAATGAATAGGTTTTCGGGACTTGCTAAAAATTTTTCAGGATAACAAAAAAGTAATGAAGATGAAGCGAATTATGCTTTTCATGATTCTGCTGACGGGTGCCACTGTGGTAAATGCCCAAAGCAGAAAACAAAACAATTGGTTTGTTGACACAAGTGTCGGCAGCGTGGCCGATATGTTCACAGTGAATGTGGGCATTCACAAGCAAAAGACCGACAGGTTTTCTTTAGGATTCACCAGTGGGGCAATGGTTTCCGACGGCCAGTTTGTATTGCCTTTGCTGGCTGATGCAAGGTATGAGTATCCGTTCGAACGATCAAAGTTCAGCCTGTTAGGTACGGCACGCGGTGGTTTTTACCTGAACACGTCTGAAGTAGACGAGTCAATGATTGGCATGGAACTGATGCCAGGTGTGCAGTATCGCATTGATTCTCGCGTAGCCATACGCCTGCAAATAGGCGTATCGCTCGGTATAGACTTCAATGGTCACTTCGAGGGCGCCATTCCCCTGCTCTTTGGTCTGTCTTACAGACTTTAGCTGAGCGAAGGAAAACTATGTATAAGGCAATGACCCGACTTAAACCGGGGATTTGCCTTTATTTTTTTGCATTTGTATAAAATTGTCATGAAAGAATTGTAGAATTAAAAATAAAAAAATACAGGTTTAAAATGTTAAAAAACAAAATATTAGAAAAATTATATGTAAATTTGCCGAGAACTTGAACCAAATGACAAGAAACGACATGAAAAGACTGGTTAACGCGGCGCGGCGTGCATCCCTCGCTGCTTTGCTTTGCATGGGCTTCATCGTGCTGACGGCTGCGGCACAGGTGAGCCAGGTGCCCTTTGCCGACCCTTACGTGCTGCTCGACGGCGACACCTACTATGCCTATGGCACTCATTCGAACAACGGCATTGAGTATTACAGCTCGAAGGACCTGAAGAACTGGACCTACGGCGGGCTGGCGCTGAGCATGCACGACACGAACATGACGCGGTGGTTCTGGGCTCCCGAGGTCTATCACGTGGGCGAGGACAGGTATGTCATGTACTACTCTGCTAACGAGCGGCTGTTTGTGGCGCTGGGCTCGTCGCCCAAGGGACCGTTCATCCAGCATGGCACCTACATGATGTGGAACACGCTGGCGAGCAGCTTTTGCATCGACTCGACGGTGTTCTTCGACGACGACGGCAAGGCGTGGATGTTCTTCGTGCGCAACAACGACGGCAACTGCATCTGGCAGGTGCAGCTCGAGGACGACTATGTGACGCCCATCCCGAAGACGCTGAAGAAGTGTCTGAACGTGACCGAGTCGTGGGAAAACATCTGGCCGCGCGTGGTGGAGGGTCCCAACATCGTGAAGCATGGCGGCACTTACTACCTGACCTACTCGGCCAACAGCTACGAGAGCCAGGACTATGCCGTGGGCTATGCCACGGCGACGTCGCTGCAGGGGCCGTGGACGAAATATGCGGGCAACCCCATCCTGCGACGCTACGACGGACTGGTGGGGACGGGCCACCACAGCTTGTTCCGCGACAAGGACGAGAAGTTGCGCATTGCCTTCCATGCCCATCAGTCGACCTCGGCCATTCATCCCCGCACGATGTATATCGGAACGATGGAGTTCACGGCTAACGGTGTGCTCAGGATGAGCAACGAGGCGATTATCCGCCCGCTGAGCGACCGGCCCAACGGCGGCGGCGATGCTGTGCCTTCGAAGTATATCGACTTCAACGTGCCCTATCTTGTCGGTGCCCGCACGGGCGACCAGTATCCTATTGTCTATACGAAGACCAACCCCACGGCCGACAGCAACTGGACAAAGCTTGGCTACGACGACAGCAACTGGCGCCCGTCGCTCGGACCTATCGGCAGCAAGGATGTCGAGATTCCCGAGGGTTCGGCTCCGCTGGGCACTACCTTCAGCGATGTCTACAACGGAACCTACAACGTGTGGTTCCGTCGGAAGTTCACGCTCGGCGAGGATATCACGCAGCGCGACGTCTGGCTGGCGTGCGGTCACGACGACGAGGGTGCCATCTATCTCGACGGCGTGCCTTTGGTGGTGTGGTCGAACGAGTGGAACAACAGCTACTACTTCAAGCTCACGCCCGAACAGACGAGTCTGCTCACTGCGGGCGACCATGTGCTGGCTGTGTGGGCGAAGAACAATACGGGCGGGTTCTATTACGACTGCGGACTCTACGGGCGCATGGGCGACACACGCATCGCTCCCCTCTCTACCGTCACCGCCGACTTCTCTACGTGGACAGAGTTTCCGCTGGTGAAGAAGATTGGACTCTACCAGACGCCTCTCACGCTCAAGAGCTGGCTCGAGCGCGACCTGCCGAAGCTCGCCGAGCTCGAGGCACGCAGCATGCGCTACGAGATGGCGTGGGGCAAGGATGATGTCTATGGTCAGCCTGCCGTGGGCGGCACGCCACAGGCTCCTACTGCCAACTATGCCGACATCGACTGGCTGTTCGACAACGTGAAGCCTCACTGCCCGCAGCTCATCATCTCGCAGGGCTATTCGCCCACCATCATCAACGGCGGTAACTTCATGAACCCGCCTACCGACTACGATGCCTGGGCCGCCATCAACGCGCAGGCTGCACGGCACTGGGCGGAGAAGGGATATAAGAACCATTATATCGAGGTGTGGAACGAGCCCGACCTGGCCGATGTGTTCTTCACGGGCAGTCTGAACGACTATATCAAGATGTATGAAACGGCGGCTCCTGCCATCCACAACGCCGACCCCGACGTGAAGGTGGGCGGACCGGCGGGGGCCTCTGCCAACTGGCATCAGACGCTGGTGCAGAAGGCTAAGGCAGCGGGATGGCCGCTCGACTTCCTCTCTGGTCATGCCTATGGCGACCCCACCACGCAGCTCAACACCATGCGGACCATGATGAACGCCTCGGGCAATCGCGAGGGCGAGATTCTGCTCACCGAGTATGCCCCCTACTCCACCGGTGCAAACACCGCGCTCAACGGGCCTGTGGAGAAGGCTGAGGCTGCCATGACTTTCTTCAATGCCATCCCCACGTTCCTCGAATATGGCGACCTCACCCACGTCAACTGGGCTCAATACATCGATGCTGCCAATCTTTCGACGGGGCGCACGTTCAGGGCTGACGAGGGCGACAAGATGGGACTCATCAACGGCAACACCGGTCATCGCAAGGCACTCTTCAACGCCTTCAAGCTCTATGGCATGATGCCCATCGACCGCGTCGCTGCCTCCACCACCGGCGAGCCGATTCACGTCATGGCTTCGAAGAGCGACGATGCCGTGGCGCTTGTTGTGTGGAACACCAGTACGCTCGACCGCACCTTGCAGCTCGACCTCTCGGGCATACCGTTCGACAATGTCCACATGGAGACCTACCGCATCGATGCTGCCCACAACAGCTACTACGAGACGCGCAACGACGAGCTCGTGGCCGAGCTTGACGAGGAGGTCGACATCACCGACGGAACATTCAGTCTGCAGGCTGCCATCGCTGCGCAGGGCGTTTATTTCATTCGCCTAACAGCCCCTCATCCCTCATCCCTCATCCCTCATCCCTCATGTACCATTGTCCGTACACGACAGTGGTATGAGAGCCGAACAATCAAGTCGCCTTATGCCTATTTCGACCCGAAGACTTGGACTGCCCGACTCTCTCTCAACCAGCAGTCGACCGGTCGTGCCTTGGTCGGTGTAGAGGCCGAAGGGCTGCCCCGCTATGTGCAGGCCGTCTCAACCTTTACCGACGACTTGATGAACAGCCGCCAGAACTCTACACTGAACATTCGCATCGACTATCAGTCGGCCAACGGTGAATACACGCGTGCCGTGCTCTATCATAGCGGTTTCCACAAGGAAGGCAACACGTTCCAGCCGAAATGGGGAACGCGCCGACTGCCCGACGATATTGTTGCTGTTGACAATTTCAGCGACTTCACCTTCGACGTGCAGAAATATGCTCCTGCCGACTTCAGCGGTCGCGCCATCATCTCCTTCGAGCTGGCGCAGACCGGCAACAACAGCAAAGCCAACATCCAGCTCTTCGAGTCCGACGGCTCAACAGGCATCAAGGGCGTTTCACTAATGAACGATGAAGAAGGAATAATGAATAATTCTTCGTTCACCAATCATTATTTATCAGGCCAAGGGCCGCATACCATCTACGACTTGCAAGGCAGAAAAGTTGCTGATTATCCCTCATCAAAAAAAGGTGTTTACATCGTTGGTGGTAAAAAACTTGTGATAAAGTAAATCCATAAAAATTAACGCGGCCTTTCCAAGCCGCGTTAATCATTTTTTACGTATCACTTTTCCCCCTGAGGGAGACCGAGGCAGCTATCGCAGGGCGATCTTCGTGGTGGCGACGTTGCCTTGGCTGTCGGTGGCGCGGGCTACATAGATGCCTTGCGGCAGGGTGCTCACGTCGACGTAGGCTTTGCCTCCATAGAGGCGGACGTGGTCGGCGCTGACTTCCTGGCCTGTGGCGGTGTAGACGCTCACGGTGGCCTCGCTGCTGGTCTCGCTGCGCACGAAGAGGCGGTGGGCTGCATAGCTAATCTTCAGACCGTTGTTGTCAGAGACGTAACGGGCGGGACGGTTGATGCCGGTGGGTGTCTGGCTGACAGACTGGAGGTAAGACGTATAGAGGTTGGTCTTGCCGATGGTGGGGATGTTCATCAGATAGACGTCGTCGGCTCCGTCGGGATAGCGTCCCACGGTCTCGTCGCCGTTGTGACTTTCGTAAGCAAAGCGGTCGGTCCACGACTGGTCTTTGGCTCGGAGGGTGACAATGCCCTCGCTCGACTTGAGCTTGAAGGGAGCATGAATCTGCGTGCTGCCTTCCTCGCCATCGTCGCACCAGATGATGAGGTGGCCGTAGGCAGGGATCACCGTCGCACGCTTTTCTATGCTTCCGACGGGAAGTGCGGGAATCTGATATTTCAACGGATCGCTGAGGTCGTCGGAGAGATACATTCCTGCGACGTCGATCTCTTCAGCGGTGGTGTTGTAGAGTTCTACCCAGTCCTTGCGCTTCATGTTCTCGTTGACGTAGATGCTGTTGGCTGCGCTAACCTCGTTGATGCGTACCGGACAGACGGTCTGCTCTTCATCCGAAACGGGAGTGAAGCAGGCCATGAGGCTGAGCGGTCCTTCCTCGGCGGGCAGTGCGATTACGGGCTCGGTGGCAAAGAAGTCGCTGCTGCCGCCGATGGTGCTTTGGGTGAGCTGTATATCCCAATAGACGTCGCTGGAGTTAGAGGCATTGTTGTGCAACTCTATGGTGAAGACGTTGTTGCCCTTGCGCAGCAGTGCGGGGTCGATGGTAATTGTTCCGCTGTCGGGGTTGCCCGGTGCGTAGCTGGTGGCGAAGGTGTCGTAGGTAGGTGTACCGTCGGGCATGAGGTGGCGACCCGCCTCCTGACCGTTGATGTAGAGCACGAAACCGTCGTCGGCCACAAAGCTGAGCGTGAGCTGGTCGTCGGTGCGCGGCTGTTCGGGCAGGTTGATGGTCTTGCGCAGGTAGTAGGTGCTGAGGTTCGATGCGGTTTGCGTGGCGATGGCATCCTTGCCGTAGCCCACAGGCGCCGGTCCCTCGCTCCAGTGGCTGTCGTCGAAGTTGGCGGCTTTCCAGTCTCTGTCGTCCAGACTTCCGAAGTCGTAGTATTTCCATGGCGCGCCGTAGGCAATGAGTGTCAGCTGCTGTGCAGAGGTCTTCTTCCAGCCGGCAAAGTCGAAGCCGGCAGGTGCGATGGCCTTGAGCGTGACGGGCTGGAAGAGGTTGCCGTTGAACTCGGCATAGGGCACCTTGGTGTCGTTGATGAAGAGTGTTGCGGCGGGATGGTCGGCCATGAGGCTGACGCGTTGCGGGGTCTGGTCGCCGAGTTGCAGCCGTTCATATTCCACCATGTGGCGGGCCTTCGTGTCGACACGTCCGGCGAGTGCGTTGCGGATGGCATTGAGCGAACCGTCGGGCGAAGCGCCTTCCCATGCCATGGTGGGCCGCACACGGTTGCCCAGCTCGTCGAGGATGGCGATGGCGCGGTCGTAGTCGAACACGCTGCCGCCCATGACGCAGAACGTGTCGATGAACTTACGGCGGAACTCGTCGTTGTTGAGCATGTTCATGAAGAAGGTACAGAAGCGAATCTCGCCGTAGCGCCGTTCGCCGGTGTCGTAGATATAATCGTAGGTATGCCACTGCATGTCGTCAATCCATCGGAAGAAGTTTCCGTTGAGCACTCCCCCACTCTCTCCCGTTGTGCGGCCGTCGGTATCGAAGGCGGCATCGAGGTCAAAGAAGGTGAAGCGGTAGCGGCCGCCGTCAATCTTACGATAGGCCTTCACATTGTTGTCGGGCCAGTCCCACGAGCCCAGGTACAGCTCTGCCGCCATGTAGTTGATATATTCGTCAATGTCGAGCAGTTCCTTAATCTCGTTGTAGCTCTCGTCCTCGGTCGATGTGGCTGAGAGCTCGTAGAGTCGGTCGAGCACGGCGCGGTCGCCGAGCATCATGTAGGCACCCGAGTCGGGGCTTTGTTCGTAGACCTCAAGTTCGTCCTTGGTCAGTCCCCAGTTGGCGAAGGCGAAATCCTTGTTGTTGGGCTCGCGCACGTTGATGAGTCCCATGTACCGACCGTTCAGATAGTGGACGGCGGGCTGGTAGGACATGACGTCGAGGTCGATGCCCGAGCGCTGGATAATCTCGTGCAGGGCGGCATCCTTGATGCGACAGTAGGAGTCGTTGCCGCCGTGACGAATCTGCAGCGTCTTGTTGCGGTTGAAGGGCTTCACGGCAAAGAAGGGATAATCGATGGTGTTGAGTCCCTCGTAGGCATGGTCGGCCTTGAGCTTGAACGACTTGACGCTGTTTGCCCGCGTCCATCCGCCAGAGATGGAGAAGTCGACGTCTTGGTTCACGACGACGGTGTTGCTCTCGGGCAAGATGTAGTGGAAGTTCACCGGGCGGTTCCAGTCCATGTTCCAGTTGGCGGGGGTCGACTGTCCGTTGCCGGTGCGCCCGTTGGTACCCTTCACATAGACGCCGATGGTGTTGTCGTAGAGGTAGTCGTCATCGGTCGATACGACGATGACGGGCAGCGTGAAATCGTAGTCGCGATGGACGTACGACCGTGTGACGACCGCGCTGGGCAGCAGCCCGTCGGCAAACAGTCGGAAGCGATAGGTCATTGTGTTGTCGGCGGTGAAGAGTCCGGTCTGGCTCGTCTCGCCGTTGGTCATGGTGGGCGTGGTGCCGTCGGTGGTGTAGCGCAGCGTGGTGCCTGCGGGAATGTTGACGCTGATGCTGACGGTGCCGTCGAAGAGTCCGCCGTCGGGCGTGACCTCGGGAGGCAGCAGCCGTCGGTCGGCATAAGGCGCGCCGTTGTTCGACGCCTCGGGTGTAGGCTCGGCGGTGAAGCTCCAGTTGTCGCTGCCGTCGGTGGTCGCGGCGTATGAGGCACGGCTGACGGCCTCGGGATAGTAGATGTGGAACAGTTCGTTCTCCTCAGCATCGCAGAGGAAGATCTCGCCGCCCTCGTATTCGAGCTTGAAGGGCGAGATGTTGGTGTTGATTTCGTTGTCGCCCATCCAGATTACTTTATAGCCGTGGGCAGGCACCTTGCCGATGGTTTCGGGCATCTTCCACTTTTTGAGGTTGGTGGCGTCGTCGCTCAGGTAGCAGCCGCTGAGGTCAATCATCTTGTCGGTGGTGTTGTAGAGCTCGAACCAACTGTTGAAATTGTAGGCCGGACTCATGAACATGTCGATGTTGGCCGCCATAATCTCGTTGACAACGAGGTCGCCGCTCTCGGGTGGACTGACGTTGTTGATGGCAGCCTCGAGCACGGCGCGGAGGTTGTCGTAGGCCTGTCGCTGTGCCTCGATGTCGTCGCTGTTGAGCAATGCCCTTGCCGCATCGATGGCCTCGACAACCCTGGCGTTTGTCGCCACCTCGCTTGCCTCGGCCATCTGTATCAGACCCGACAGGTAGGGCATGTAGTTGTATTTGACGGGCGTCTCATACTTGCTGACGAGCAGGTTGCCGAACTGGAAGTTGTAGGGAATGTCGTCGGCCACGTAGCCGAACTGCAACAGCAGATACTCGTGGTCTTGGTCGGCGGTGAAGTCGATGGAAACCTGGTGGTCGATGGTCTGCTGGTGAGGCAGCGACGCGGCTGCCAGCACGCCGTTGGCACCGCCGAGCTGGTTGCCGTTCTCGGTGAAGTTGATGCTGGGATAGACCGTGTTGAGCACGACGGCCCGCATGAAGTTGTCGGGGTTGTTACGTGCGCCGCGACCGGTGACCCAGGTGTCCCACTCGTCGCAGCTAAAGGTGAAGCTGAAGTTGTAGCGTTCGCCCTTTTCTGTTGCTATCTCGTGGAAGAAAGGCTCATGATTGCCCGAGCCCACATAGTTGAGAATGGAGTTCAGGTCGAACTCGGCATCGTAGCTCACACCGGCAAAGCAGTTGACCTTTTCGGGCGGATAGCTCCACTTCTCCATGTTCTTATAGTCGTCGTTGCTGATGGGCACCATGCTGTTGCCCAGGTCGGTCCATGAGCCGTTCTCGTAGCGGTAGAAGTGGTGGTCGGCGGTACAGCTGACCAGCTTGCCCTCATAGACCGTCGTGCCGCTGTGCACCTCGCCGACAAACGCCTGTCCGTCGGCACTCATGGCAAACGAGGTGGTCGTGGCGGAGAAGAAGCGACGGCCCGAAATCTTGTCGCGCACACCGGCCTTGCCCGCCGTCGTGGCGATGGGCACCAGGTCCATCACCAGCACGTCGCCCTCGTAGATCTTAAAGCCGTAGAGCTTCATCAGCGACGGTGACCCGTCGGGACGGTTGTCGTTGATGCCGCCCGTGTTCAGGTTGAACACATACATGCTGTTCACACCGTCGTCGACCGTGCCCGTGGTGGTAATCTCCATGTAGGGCGATGACATGTCGTCGGCCTGATAGATGGTTGCCGTCTGGCCCGTCGCGTCAATCACGTAGCGCACACCCGTCTCCAGCTCCATGTCGCCCTGCGTCTCCACGCCCGAGCGGTTGAAGTTGCCCGTGTTCATGCGGTTGAAGCGCGAGAAGAACACAAAGGCGTTGTTCCAGTAGCTGCCGTTGCGCGAGCCGAACGGCGACTCGTAGTTATACTGGTGGCCGTTAATCTCGTAGTCGCAGACCACGCGCGTCGAAGCCTTGAAGCGGTAGCCCGTGTTGATATACGGCGAAGCCGAGCCGAGGCCCGCCATGTCGTAGGTTGTCTCGATATAGGCAATATCCTTGTCGCTCAGGATGTCGAGGCCGTCGACCGTCTCAACGACACCATACTCCTCGTAGCCGCCGAGGTTGTTCATCACATACACCTTCTCGTCGGCCTTGCAGTAGACCATCGGTGCCGCACCCGAGTACGACACAAAGTCGTCAATCACCGTCACGTCGTCGGCGGTCCATGCACATACGCCCAGCACCCAGCATCCAACACCCAACAGGGTAAATATCAGTCTTCTCATCATATCATTCAATATTCAATCTTCATTAGTTTTTTTGGTTATTCTCTCGCAGATATCGCAGAAATAACAGAAATTTTCAACTTTCAATTTTCAACTTTCAACTCGTTACTTATCCGGCATGGAAATTAAATTCCCACCAGCCATTCTCGTTCTTTCGAGGCTTCAAGTTGGCATAGCACCTGCCAACCGTACCATAGTCCGGGTCATCCAAGTCATAAGTAATAAAGAGCTCCATCTGCTTCGCAAACGTGTCGGCATCGCTTTTATCGCGGAAGCAGACAGACGTGGAGTTGTCGGTTTCGGCATAAAACTCCACATAGCAAGCATGCGGGGCCGTAGCCGTAACGCTACCCTTTTTCGAGACCTTCACGCCCGTGCCGTAAACGATGTGAATGAGTTTTATGGGTTCCTCTTCTTCCATCTCTTCTATATGGTATAAGAGTTGCAACCCCGTTTCCTCATCGACGGCAGGGAGTACGGGACTCTCCTCCTCCTCGGTAGTCCACACCGAAGAATGAATCGTATTCACCAACATCCAGATGCGGGGAAACAACAGCGTTTCTGGCAGGTCGGCAGTCATCGCAAACGTAGGGATTTGCGCCATCAGGCAGATTGCTAAAAATAAACTTTTCATTGTGCAGTTATTCTATAAATTATTTAATGACATGAGTGCAATTTGGTTTAATGTAACAAGGTAACCGCACAAAAATAGTAAGTTTTATCCACCCACGCAAGTTTTAAGTTAAAAAATTGTGAATCAGCACGTTTTTTTTAACTTTGCCAGAAAGAATTGCAGCGGAAAAACACGGAAGAACACAGAAAAAGAGAGGATTAAAAATCCTCAAATCCCTTGAATCCGTAGAAAAGTAAGGGGAAGGAAAGCGCTTCGCTAATGAGTATTCAGGAGTTAAGGAGTCAAGGAGTTAAGGAGTTAAGGAGTTAGGGAGTTAAGGAGTTAAGGAGTTAAGACGATAGTTTCCCGATGCGCCAGCCAACTCTACACTCTACACTCTACACTCTACATCCTACACTCTACACTCTACACTCTACACTATGAACACTGCATTATCGATGCCCCTACAAGCTGATGACTAAGCTGCAGGAGCGACCATCTGATTTTGAGAAGAAACGAGCCACATAGAATCCTCTTGGCTGTGAAGCCATATCGCACGACCGTTGTTTTGGATAGTCGAGATAAGCCTGCGGACAGCCAGCCAAGTCGTATATGGCAATCTGCCCTGCCTCGTCAGCCTCAAACGTAACAATGCCTGAGGCCGACGTTGCAGAAAACGAGATGTCCGGCGATTCCTTACCCCACCTCTCCGACAGCGTCGCGTTGACTCCCGAGCCGTTGGCTGGGATAAGTTCTACGTAGTCGATGTCCAGTGGTGACCGCACCGACCGTGGAGCCAGCCGCAGGGTATTGAACCCCTCATCCAGATGCAGAGGCACCCGAGTCTCCGTCCACGACTCGTCAGATACCGTCAGGCGCGGTTCAGCCACCACGTTGTCGTTCATCCATACCTTGTAGGTCAGCGATGTAGAGCCACGATACACGATGCGCAGGTCGTAGTAGCCTGGCGTAGGAATATAGAGCGAGTTCCATTGCAGGTAGCCCGTCAGGCGCGACACATAGGCACCGGCCGAGCTGAGACCGTCGAACGTACGATTATCGCTATGCGGCTGCGCCTCCTCTGCTTCAAGGTGTATCACCTCAGCCGCTTTTCCGTAGCGCGTGTAGCTCTCAGGGCACATCTCTTGCAGATAGCGTTCGGTAAGCAGTTCGATACCGAAGAAGTTCATGCCCCGTTGCTTCTGTTTTATTTTCACGCGCACAGCATCCTTTCCCCTTGTCATCTCCAATGGAACGGCAAAAAACTGTCTCGGGAAAGTGAACTGCCCAGCCCGCTCGCAGGGACCCGTCCTACCGATAAGCACGTCGTCGACATAAACCTCGCTACAACCCACCGTGTCTGTTTCCCAGCCGTCATATTGCAATGCCACATAGTGCTTCATGTCGGCCTCGGGCGACAGCCGCATCGTATAGCTGATGCTGTTGCCCGGCCTCACCTGCAGGTAGTGGCGGTTATAAATCGAGCCGACACTGCTCCGGCCCGAAAAGCTATGCCCCGTGTCAAACCCCACATTGATGCGGTCGGCCACATAGCGGCATGTCCGCAAACTGTCCTCCCTGCTTGTGAAACGCTGATAGACAGACGTGCGCAGGTGGTTTGCGTCGTAGAACGGCAGGAACACCCTTCCCCCCGAGGTGTTGGAAGAGGTCTTCCATCTCAGGTCGTCGCCCATACGCTCCATCCCTTCGTCCAGTCGCGTCATCGGAACCTCCATCGTGGGAAAGTCCTCTGGCGTTTTCGTCAGCGTCTGCTGCCATGGGTTGCCCGTATAGTCGCCGCCACTGCCCCCCAGGTCGGGACAGAGCAACAGCGGACCATAGAACACACTGGCCACGTCGGGCTGCTCCGACGGTTCACAGCGCAGCTCTATCGGCAGCCTCACCTCCACCACGTCGCCGTCGTGCCACGGCCCGTCGAACACATGGTCAAAGTCCTTCATCCAAGCCGGCTTGCGCATCAGCAGCCGTCCCGTAAACGCGCCCTTCCGTTCAACGACAACGCGAATCCGGTTTTCCCTCGGATAGTCGCCCTCCAGTCGCAGCCGCAGGCCCGTCTCGCTGTCGGTGAGAACCGACGGAATGAAAAGGTTCACCAGCACATCGCCGTCAGCGTTTTTGAGGAACACCGCCTCGCCATACTTCGAATGGTTCTCCAACCCCGTCTCCCAACAGCAATAAAAACTGTTGTCGTCCATATAGCGACGGCTCATGCCCGGCAGCAGCGACTGGTAGTAGCAGAAACCGCCACCCGTCGTGTTGTTGTCGGGGTCTTTCGAAGCCAGAATATGGTTGTACAGCGCACGTTCGTAGAAGTCCATATAGCGCTCGTCGCCAAAGAGCGTGAACAGCCTTTGCGAGAAACGCAGCAGGTTGTTCGTGCAGCACGTCTCCGCCGAGGTCGCCGCCAGCTCGTCCAAGTGCCGGCCAGGCTGTCCGTAGCGCTCCCAACGGCCGTGCCCGCCCATCGGCAGCGTATGCCGCTGTGCCACACACTCCCAGACAAACTGCGCCGCACCACGCGCACGCTCGTCGCCCGTCAGCTCGTAACAGCGCAGCAGACCCATGTACTGCGGGTCGTAGACGTTGGCATGATGCCCCGTCAGACAGTCGTCGCCGCGAGCCAGCCGGTCACGGAAGTTCAGCGTGCGAATCCATCGCTGTCCCACCCGTCTGAAGCGTTCGTCGCCCGTCAGCTCGTAGGCATCGAAGAAGAGCTCCGCCATGCCGCCGTGCTCCGCCTCGAGAGCCATCTGCATGGCTGCGTCGCTGCCGATAAGGTCGGTCCACTTGCACGCCCATTCCATGCAGCGCACAAACACCGTCCGCGCCTTCTCCACATGGGCATAGCGCCAGGCGTCGCGCAGACCGTAGAAGATGCGGTGAAGCTGATAGAACACCATGCCCCCCATGTCGGAGTTCGTATAAAAATCCTCGCCGTTGTTCTGAGGGTAGCAGCCGTTGCCGCTCGCCGCCATCAGCTGATTGTAAAAGCCTTTCGAGCGCGAGAAGTGAAACCATCCGTCAAGACCTTCCTCGCGCTGGCACGTCTCAATCACGTCCACCAGCCATTCCACACGCTGCCGCAGCACGTCGTCGCCTGTCGCCGCCACCATCATCGAGCAGCCCGACAGGTAGTTGCCGAAGCCGTTGCCGTGGTTGTGCTGCCAGCCCCCGTAGTTCTCCGCAGTGGTCGCCATGCCGCCTGCCCGCATCACGTTGTTCACCAGCCGCTCCGCATCCAGCGACCGCAGATACTGCCGGTGCTGCTCCTGCATCTCGTAGAAGCGCGAGCCTTCCGACAGCCGCACGTCGTCCAGCCGATAGGGCGTCCATGCCGAAGGCTGCGCCGACACGTCAGCAGCCCACAGCAAAAACAACCCTACGACCAAGACTTTCCCCTTTTTCTTCATCTATTCTTCAAAGCTTTTTCAATTTTTCAATATTCAACGCGGCAAGCGCTTTGCTAATGAGTAATGAGTAGTGAGTAATTGCGCTGATGCGCCTGCCAATTATGCATTATTCACTAGCGCAGCGCCTTCACGACCTTCCGTCCGCCGACAATATAGATGCCCTTCGCCGAAACAGAGGTCACGCGCTGGCCCTGAAGGTTATACATCCGTCCGTCGTCATGCCGTGATGTCGTGACACGCTCAATGGCTGTAGCCGACTTCAACGCGTTGTCCTCGGGCAACGGCATCGCCGTGTCCGAATGAGCGGCAGTGCCCTTCATGTAGGTAATACCCTTGAAATTGCTGTTGTGAGCATCGCCCGAAATAGCCACGATGTCCATCACACCGTCACCGTTAAAGTCAGCACCGGCATAGGTCGACGACTTCAGTGACGTGAAACGTTTGTAATAGCCTGTCAGTGCCTGACTGCCGTTACCGTTCTCGCCCTTGAAAACCTGTGTCTTGAAACCGCCCTCGCCGTTACCCGTGATGAGCACACCGACCAAAGCGCAGAGGTTGTTTCCTGCACTGGGGTCGTCGAGGTTGTCGGTAGGCAACCACGAGTTATACCACATGTCGGCATGTCCGTCCTGGTTGAAGTCGCCCACAAGAGGCGTAGCGCGCTCAACGCCCAGCGGAGTAAAATCGGCGCCAGTCAGCGTTTTGTTGTGCGGAGCGAAGTTACCGCTGCCATCGTTCAGCAGGAAACCGCCACGATAACGCCAAGGATCGCTCGATACCTGGTCGTTCAGGCCGTACCATATATCGGGATATCCGTCTTCGTTGATATCGATGACCTGCACGCGGGCACCCTCGCTGACAAACATGTGGTTGCCTGCACGTTCACTCTTGACAAGGCACTTCGAGTCAAATGTGCCATCTCCCTTACCAATGGAGACATATACACCGCTACCGTATGCCTTCTTATCTACATTGCCTGCATCGTTCCAGCAGTTGCCTGACTTACTCATGACCGACGCCACATCGAGTATGCCGTCGCCATTGAAGTCGGCCACCACGGCACCACCGTCCTGCACAGGCCACAATCCCGTCTCCACATGCGTCTTTCGGGTGAAACCGCCATTGCCGTCACCCAGATAGAGAACCTGAGTAGAAGCACCATAATCGCTGATTATCTCTGCCTCGGTGTCTGGCAGGCCTATGACACCCGAGATGAGCACATCGTAATTGCCGTCGCCATTGAAATCATAGAGGTTGACGCTGGCACCGGCACCGCATGAGCCGTCGTCAAGATTGGCTACAAGTGTCCAGACCGGCTTACCCTCGGCATCAAATGACAACTCATGGAGTGAGCTCTTGAACATATATTTCTTGCCGAGGTCGAACATTGGCGACCACCAGTCAGCATCAGTGATACAACCCGTAGCACCGATGATGGTACGGTCCTTGGCCACCTTGATATAATGGGCATAGCCCAAATAGTAGGCGCCATCAGTGGGCAGTTGGTATGGAGTGAACTGTCCCTCTCCGTTGCCCAGATAGAGAATGTTCTGCGGAGTGGCATTCTCCACTTCGCCAAACGAGACACGTCCCATGACAAACACGTCCTTGTTGCCATCGCCGTTGAAGTCGGCCGTCAGCACGGAGTTTCCCCATCCGTCGGCATACCAGAGGTCGCCACCGTCTTCGGCAAGCTCGGCTGCAAAGTCATAGTCGCCCGGGGCAAACACTTTTTCAAGGTCGGTCTGCGTGCCGACGCTCACCTGTGCATGAAGCAGCAACGCTGCCTGCACAAACAAAACTAAAAGATATAACTTTTTCATAAGATTAATAGTTTTATTTATTAAATATAATTGAATTTATAATTGAATTTATAATTGAATTAATATCCTTCGTTCTGTATCAGATTGGGATTAGCCTGCAATTCCTTCAACATGATGGGATAGAGAATTTTGTTGATGTTGTGCGTGGCATGGTGTGACGACCATGACTTAGCTGTCCATACGGGTTCGCCGCTTGTGGTCTTGAAACGTATCAAGTCCTGTCGGCGATGAAAAGCCTCCTGCTCAAACTCCCATCCCAGTTCGTCAAGCATACGACCGTAGACAATGTCGCTGCCACCTGCGTCAGGATCGGTAGGTGCCGATGTGGTATACTTCCATGTGCCGTCTTCATTCTTGGGATACTTGCCTCGCTTGGGAATGCACTCCTTCACGCCATAGGCATACAAGCTGCCCGACTGCAGTTCGGCACCTGTCACTATGGCCTTTTCTCTATTGCTGAAAGCCCTGAAGCGCACACTGCTCACCAGTTCGGCTGCTTCCTCGGCGTGCCCAAGTCTCAACAGGCACTCTGCCTTTGTCATCAGTATGTCGGTGTAGCGTAAGGGAAATACATCATTGTTCATATTATCGCCGTCGAGCCCCATTTCATATTCGTATTTGGCCAGGCGATACCCCATGTTCTCAGTGCAGTTGTCGCCAGTGGAGCCCTCACACGAGAGCACCTCGTTGACTATGACAAAGTCCTCGCCGGCAATACTGCCCAGTCCGCATTTCATCAGGTTGCCGTCAGCATCGTATTGCGGACCATAGAGGTGGTTCTGCCTGAGACGTCGGTCTTCAGGGTCGAAAGAGTCGATGAATTGCGGCACCATGATAGATCCGCCGTTACCCCATCCACCGGTAATCTGATAGGTTTGTGCATGCTGGCCATTCAGATTGGTTGTGAACAGGCTGAGCCCTTTGGCCATGCGCTGGTCGAATATAACGGCGAAGATGGCTTCGCTGTTAAAGTCGTTCTTTGCTATGAAGATGTCTTTTTGTGAGGAGGAGAGTTTGAAATATCCTGAATTGATGATTTCGTCGCACACGGCCAGGCAGTCTTCCCAACGGCCTTTGTCGCCGTCGGCATAGACGAATACTCCCCAGTTCTGATAGAGCTTGGCAAGCGTGGCGAGTGCTGCCCAGCGGGTAAAGCGTCCGTAGGTCTTCTTGCTGACATCGGTTAGCAGTCCGGGCAGAGCGTTGAGCAGTGTCTGCTCTATTTTCTCGGCCAATGCAGCCCGTTCGATACGCTCGGGCAGGTAGTCTTCGTCACCATAGTAGGTGTCGGACCATGCCACGTTGCCGTAGAGGTCGCACAGCACGTAGTAGTAATAGCTGCGCAGGGCCTGCATCTCTTTAATCAGGTTGTCGGTCTGCTCGTCGGGCTCTTCTGCCTGCAGTTGCGAGATGGTGCGGTTGCAGGCGGTGATGCCGCCGTAGCAGGAGTTCCACGGTCCGTCGATTTCGGGCGAGGTGGAACTGTAGTTGTGGTTGAAGAGCTGGTAGGTGTAGGTCCATCCCCATGGTTTGACGGGACAGAAGCACTGGTCGTTGTCCCAGTTGCATCCTAACAGCATGCGGCACATGAGTCCTTTGAGCGGTGTATAGGCTGAGCCTACCTTGGCCAGTCCGTCGAGCGGTGTGGGCTCGTATTTCTCAGCCACTATTTCGGAGTATACGCGGTCGTCGAGGCTGGTGCATGCGTACAGCAGGGGCAGAAGGGCGATGATGCAGATTCTTCGCAACGTGGCACGCCGTGTCCCTACAAAGAAACGATTAGTTAGTTTACGGTTCATATAATTCATATAATATAATGAGTAATGTGAAATGAGTAATTGGAGTTCCCGTTAACGTTAAATTAGAAGGTAAGGTTGAGTCCGAGGGTGTAGGAGCGTGTGGTGGGATACTGGCTCTGATAGTCGATGCCGGGCGAGAGGCCTGAGCGGGAGGCCGACTCGGGGTCGTTGCCCTTGTAGGCGGTGAATATCAGGGCATTGTCGACGGAGGCGTAGACGCGCAGGGTGTTGATTTTCCACAGCGAACGCGGCTTGAGGGTATAGCCCAAGGTGATGTTGTCGACTTTCCAATAGTCGCCTTTCTCTACGTAGTAGCTGATAATTTTCTCGATGGGGTTGCGGTTGACTGAGATGCCCATGACGGGGTCGAAGGCCGACAGGGGTTTGTTGTTGGAGCGACGGTTGCTGACGTTCTCGTTGCGCAGGCGGTACTGGTTGATGATGTGGAAGTCGAAGGCTCCGCGCATGAGCACGGAGAGGTCGAAGGCTCCCAGGCGCAGCTGGTTGTTGAAGCTGAGGTAGTAGCGGGGCAGGCTGTTGCCAAGCACCTGTCCGTGGGTCTCGATGGAGATGCCCTCGCTGGTGGCGGTGAAGGTCTCGCCCGGGCGGGTGGGGTCGTCGAAGAGCCAGTTGCCTTCGTCGGTGATGCCTGCGACGCGATAGCCCCAGATTTGTCCGATGGGCTCGCCTACTTTTACGCGGTGGGTGCAGGTGTACTGGCTTTGTTCGCCGTTGGTGTAGAAGTAGTCGCGGGGGTCTTCTACCTGGTAGGCGGAATAGTCTAATGCCTTCAGGCGGTTGCTGTTGGTGGAGAACAGGATTGTAGAGGTCCAGGAAAACTTCTTCGACTGCACGGGTACAACGGTGAGCGAGGTTTCAAGTCCGTGGTTTTGCAGCGTTCCGATGTTGGCGGTGGTCCAGCCGTATTCGTAGGGCGGAACGGGTACGCTGAAGTCCCACAGCAGGTCGGTGGTGCGACGGTTGTAGTAGTCGGCTGTGATGGCGATGCGGCCCTTGAGCAGCGAGAGGTCGAGTCCGATGTTGTACTCGTGTTTCTTCTCCCACGTGAAATTGGTATTGGCGTTGTTGGCGGGCTGTATAGGGGTGACCCACTCGCCGTCGTAGTAGAAGGAGTTGCCGGTGCCGGAATAGGCCAGGCGGGCGATGGTCTGATAGTAGGCTGAGGGTGCTGTGCCAGTGACGCCATAGCCGACGCGCAGCTTCAGGTCGTCGACGGCTCGCAGGTGGCGCATGAATCGCTCTTTGCTGATGCGCCAGGCGGCGCTGACGGCTGGGAAGAGTCCCCACTCGCGGGTGGAGCCAACGAATTTGGAGTCGCCCTCATGGCGTATGCTGGCCTGCAGGAGGTAGCGGTCGTCGAAGCTATAGTTGAGGCGGGCGAAGAAGCCGACGAGGTTGCCCGAGCGCTTATAGCTGCTCATGCCGGCACGGCCGTCGGCGAGGGCGGCACCAAGTCCCATGTTGTTGTAGGTGAGCTGGTCGGACGGGAAGTCGAAGTTGTTCATCCAAAAATGCTCGTAGGTGTTGGCCATGTAGCTGTAGCCGCCAAGTAGCGTGAGATGGTGGGTGCCGATGGTCTTCTCGCCTTGCGCGGTGAACTCGAGCATACGGTCGTCTTGCGTGGTGGAGGCGCGTGAGGCGAAGAGAGGGGTAGAGGCATAGACGGTGTTGCTGATGTCGCGCGACGACTGGTAGTAGCCGCGTGTCATGTTGTAGCGTTGCCAAGAGAGCAGCAGGTTAAGTCGCAGGGCTGGGAACGGCGTATAGGTGATGTTGCCGTAAAGCCGGCCCGTCATGTTCTTGTTCTCGCCCTTGCGCTCGCTGAGCAGGGCGAGAGGATTCTCCCATGTGGCCATGTCGATGCCGAGAAATTTGGGCTGACACCAGCTGCCGTCAGGCATCCGGAGGGGTGCTGTGGGGTTGGCGGTGAGGGCCTGGCTGTAGGCGTAGGAGTTGAAGCTGCCGTCGCCGTCGACGGTGGTGGTGTAGTTGAGACTGCTGATGATGGCGTTGAGGTTGAGTTTGAGCCGACGGTCGAGGGCATAGTGGTTGACAGTAATCTTACCGGTGAGGCTGCGGCTGTCGGACCGCAGGAAGACGCCTTCGGCCTGACGCGTGGAGAGGTTGGCAAAGACGTCGGTGCGCTTTCCGCCCCAGTCGAGGCTGATGCTGTGGTAATGGGTGATGGGGGTGCGCGTGATAGCATCGAGCCAGTCGGTGGAGGCGCCGTAGTCGGAGTTTTCTTCTACATAGCCGTTGTCCTGCGCCAGCAGGTTGCGATAGTCGGCGGCGGTGAGCAGACGGGGACTGCGGGCGATGTGCTCGGTGTTGACGTATCCGCTGTAACTGATTCTTCCGCGTTCGCCGCCCTCGGCAGCCTGACGGGTGGTGATAAGGACGACACCGTTGTTGGCCCGGGTGCCGTAGATGGCTGCGGCAGAACCGTCTTTAAGGACGTCGATGGAGGCAATGTCGTCGGGCGAGAGGAGTTTTAAATCGCCGGGAACACCGTCGATAAGGATGAGCGGGGTGCTGCCTGCCTTGAGCGAGTTGGTGCCGCGCATGAGTATCTCAACGTCGCCGACAGGATTGCCAGAAGGGGTGGTGATGTTGAGGCCTGCTATCTTGCCTTTAATGAGCTGGCCTGCACTCTTGGTGCTGCCCAGCACAAAGTCGTCGCGCTTGACACTGGCGATGGCACTGGTGAGACGCTTCCGCTCGATAGTGCCATAGCCGACGACGAGCACTTCGTCAAGACCTATGAGGTCTTCCAACATGACAATGTCGAGTGGCTGTGCTCCGGCAACGGCCTCTGTCTGCTGGAAACCGAGGTAGCTGAGCTGAAGCTTCTCGCCAGGGGTGGCATCAACCACAAAGTTGCCATTGAGGTCGGTCACCGTGGCTACATCGCCCGTGGAGCGCAACACGCTGACTCCCACAAGGGGCTCGCCCGACACATCGGTGACATGTCCCCGCACCTTGTCTCCTTTTCTTTTGGAGGGGTCGGGGGAGGCTGTAGGGGTGTCGGTGGAACGGGTTGCGGGGGTGCGATAGACCACAATGGAGGTCTCTGAGATAAGCTTATAGCTCAAGCCACGACTTGTCAGACACTTATCAAGCACCTCGCCCACACGCACATCGCGCAGGTTCACTGTGACGTCTTTGCGGGTGTCAATTTGAGCATCAAGATATGAGAAACGATAAGGTGTTTGCTGCTCGATTAGGGTAAAAAGCTGAGGAAGCGTGGCGTTTTTCAGTTTAACGGTGACGCGGCGGTCCTGTGCAGAGAGCGACGCAAGTCCAAGAAACAGGAGCAGGACTACTGTCTGGAGTCTTTGGTTAATAGCATTGATGTTCATTATTTATTCTGGATTTTGAGGTTTGACACAAAAAAGACGTGACCACAGTGGGGCACGTCCCGAAAAATAGTAAAATATTAATGCTTTTTAACACTCAAAAGGGGGTGTGTAACTACTCAGCACCCTCAAGTTGAGTGTCCCATTCGGGACAGAAATCGAATAAATCTGACCAAATCTTACAAAGAAACAAGAGATTTGAGAGATTTTGAATAGATTTGTAAGATTTCTCGCCGCAGGCGACTCATTTTGTTGTTCGTTGAAGAGAATATTCAGGTGGTACTGAGTAGTTACGGGGGTGTCACTGCGCTGCGCTAATGTAATCGTTTCTTCAGTACGTTTCGTGCAATTCGAGTAAATCGTTTCTTCAGTACGCTTCGCTTGCGAAGTAATCGTTTCTTTAGTACGCTTTGCATGCAAAGAATTCGTGGTACCGCCCTGCTCTATTCAACGATGATGCTCTTCCCGTCGACGGTACACTTTATGTGATAGAGCTGCTCGATAATATCGAGGGCCTCGTTGAGGTTGCCCGTAGGAAGCACACCCGTGAAGGTGCCGCTGGTGTCAGGATTGATGCGGAGGTCGACATCGATGCCATAAATATCAGACAGCCGCTGGAACAATACTGACAATGGCACATGACGGAGCGACAACTCGCCCGACTTCCACGACGACACACCGCGAAGGTCGCCTTGATGAGTGGTTGTGATGAGTCGAGTGTCACGATGAAGGACCGAGATGTCGCCAGGCTTCATGTCGACACGACTGTCGCCAGGAATAGCCGCAAAGCTGACGGCGCCGCTGTCTAACGCCACAATCACTTTGTCGGCCTTCGTGTCGGTCAGGTTGAATGACGTACCGTGGACGGTCACCAGGTAGTCGGTTCCCCGAACCTGAAACGTAGAATTATCCTTGTGGGCTACATCGAAATAGGCTTCGCCCGAAAAGTCAACTTGACGTTGTGACGAAAATAAATCACCCGCCCGATAAGTCAACGACGAAAGGGAATTGAGTTGAACAACGGTACCGTCGGGAAGCGTCACGCTGGCTCTCTCTCCACTGGCTGTCGTGACGCAAACAATGTCGTCAGACTTCGACGTATACTGGTGATAGAGGAAGACTGTGGCAAATATGAAAAGCGGAAGCAACAGAACAGCAGCACGAGAGATGTACTTATATAAGGTTGACACGCGCGAGGAACGGTTCTGAGACGCAGTATTCGTCTTCACACGAAGCATCAACTCATCTTTCATGCGAAGAACATCGGCATCACCAAAAGGCGAGCCGTCGAGACCAGCGTCAGCATCAGCGGAAAGCACGTTCAGCAGCTCGTCGTCTGAACAACGCTCCACCAACGACCGCAACTGCTCAAACTCCTCTGCAGTCATGCTACCGTTCTTGTATTTCTCTATTAGTTCCATAGTTTCCATTCATTAAATAAGACGAGAAAAAAGAGCGAAAGGCACATGCGAAAGAATATAAAAAATACCAACAATTGTTAAAAAACGCTTGATGACAGCACGCAGAGCCTTGTTGCCAAGCGACAACTGATTCTTTACGGTTTTCTCACTCACAGAAAGGGCTTCGGCAATCTCTCGGTTGCTCTTTCCCTCAAACTTCGACATCCGAAGAATGCGACGCTGAGCAGGAGGAAGCTGGCCTATGGACTGACGAACAATCTCTAAATACTCGTCAAAGTCGATACTGCCATCATGGGTCGACAGACAATCGGACGAAAGCAAATAGTCTTCGAAAACCACACTCTTCATCCGCTGGCGCAACAAGTCAATGATGCGATGGCGCACCACCGTGAATAGGAAAGGACGAAGCGACTCTCGATTGCGAAGTTCGTCACGATGCATCCACAGCGAGAGAAAAGCATCCTGAACGATTTCCTCACTATCCTCCTTCGACTTCGTATAGGAGAACGCATACGACAACAATTGCCTCGCATAATTGTCGTAGGCTGAGCCCAATGCCTGTTCCGAGCCTTTGGACAGCCGTTCTATCAATTCTTCCTCACTCATCTGCTGTTAAGTTCTATCAATTTTTCCTCATTCATCTGTTGCTAACAACGAATAACTTCTGCAAAAATACAAAATAACCTGAATACCGCAATACTTTAGCTAAACTTTCTTCATTCGTGGCCAAGATAGTTATTATGTTAATTTGTCTTTTTGTTCATCTGTGGACAAGAAAGTTATTATGTTAATTTGTCTTTTTGTTCATCTGTGGCCGAGACTGTTATTATGTTAATTTGTCTTTTTTGTTCATCTGTGGCCGAGATAGTTATTTTGTTAATCTGTCTTTTCCCCCCTGTTAATGTGTCTGATTTGTTTACATTTTTTTGCAATTCAACGATTCGTTTTAACACCAATTCTGCGTTCTTTGAAAATAATTTTCCCGTGGTCGTGAATTTTTCAAGCACGCGTGTGCAATTGCTTAGCCCCCTAAATTAGGGGGTTGGGGGTCTCGTTGAGAAGCGAGTGTGCAATTTCTAACCGCCTCAAACCGACGAAAGCAGCTCGTAACCTTTAATTATTCTGGCAAAAAAGGTACCCTTTTTGCTCGAAAAAGGTATGCTTTATGACCGATAAAGGTATCCTTTATGACCAAAAAACCATACCTTTTTAAAAACAACCCTATTTTTTACCAAAAACCACCCTTCTTTTTCTCTAAAACGAAGATTTTTCTCAACAAAATCCGTTAACATTTTCACCTTCGATTTAAGACAAATTAACGTAAATAATAAGACATAATAACAAAAGAACAAAAAGACATATTAACAAAATAACATATTTCTTTTAACGCGGCACGCCACTGCGCTAGCGCATAGTTCATAGTGTAGAGTGTAGAGTTGGCTGGCGCATCAGTTTAATTCATAATGCATAATTAGGCTGGCGCATCGCAGCCATTACTCATTGCTCATTAGCGAAGCACTGTGTTCATCCGCTGTTGTTGCTTTGCGGCTTAGTGCTTCTTTGGCTGGCGGTTGAGTTTGAAGGTGAGGTGGAGCATGGCATAGCGAGGCAGTGTGTTGGTGATGGTCTCGGTGCGGCCTTGTCCGTTCACGATGACGGTGGTGTTGCTCAGCCGATGCAGCAGGTCGAAGGCCTCGAAGCGCATACCGATGATTTCCTTGTAGATTTGTCGCGACAGCGAGAGGTTCCAGATGAGTTCGTTGCGGTTCATCTCGGGCGAGGCAAATCCGCGACGCGAATACATCTTGATGTTTGTGTCGAGGGTTGCCTTGATGCCGGGGATGAGGTAGTTGGCATCCATGCCGTAGGTGAAGAGGTGGGTGTTGAGTTTTGCGAATGTGGGCAGGTTACCTGTGGCGTGCTGGTTGGTGATTTTGCCTGACAGGCTTATGCGCAAGCCGTTTTTCTGATAACCCACTTCGCTTCCTGTTCCCCAGGTGGTGGCGCGCACCTTGCTCAGGGTGCTCTCCGTGTCGCCAGTCATGCCCGACATGTCGACACTCTGTGAAAAGGCTATTGAAGGTGTGAGCGTCCACCAGAAGACACGGTCTTTACCGAAGTCGAATTTAAAGAAATCGGACAGGTTTATATTCCAGTTGCCGTTGACGTTGGTGGGACGGAAGGTATAGACGCCCGTCGTGGGGTCGTAGGTATAGGCTTGTGCCTGCGAGCGTTGGCGGAATGTGCCTTCGACGGTTGCGTTGTTGCTGATTCTCTTCTTCGAGTTGTAGTGCGTGGAGAAATAGAACTTTTCCTGTATCTCGCCTTTCAGATGCGGATTGCCCAGCCGGATGGCCAGCGGGTTGGCATCGTTGACAATGTCGAGCTTGCTCTGTAGGTCGGGCAGCGACTGCGTAAGGCGAATGTTGAAATGGTGGTTTATACGGTAGTCGTCCTTGTTGATGCTGCCGTAGAGACCTGGCGAAAAGCGGAAATAGCCTTGCGAGATGCGGCTGTCGGCCTGCTGACCGATGTAGTGCAGGCGGTCGTAGTCGTATTCGGCATTCATGTGGAATTCTATGTAGGTGCGGCAGTTGTTTTTGTTGCGTTCGTAGGTGGCCTGGAACTCGCCCGACTGCCAGTACGACTGTGCCGTCAGGCGGTAGGTGTTGGTGGCATCGAGGGCTGCCAGCATCTCGTTGCGGTTGCTGGGCAGCGAGCCCATGGGATGCTCCCCGTTGTTGCCCCAGCCGGGCAGCAGGTCGAGGCGGTAGTGGTTCTTCTCTTCAGAGCGAGTCATGATTTTGGAGCGGAAGACGAGTTTCGTCGTCAGGTTACTGCCAAAGCGCATACGGTAGCCCGGGGCGATGTCGAAATTTCCACGCTTGACGGGCGAGTCGTTGTAGCGGTTGTGGGCAAGGTCGCTGTCGGCGACGCGGAAGTAGTTGACGTCTTGCTGGGAATATGCCTTGGTGTTGGTGTAGTTATATTCGCCTGAGGCATAGAAAAGCAATTCGTCGCCCGACTTCATCTTGAACGACATGTCGAGATTGTCGTTTAGGGAGGTTGCCGTGGTCTTGTCCATACCGCGCATGTGCTGTCGGTTGATGAGCCGTGTCTGCAGGTCGGGGTTGAGCGTGGAAAGGAAGATGGAGTCGAGCGTGCTGCTCACGTCGCCGAATCCTGCAAGGCTCTGGTCGGCGGTGCCGCTGCGCAAGAAGCTGTTGGCGTCGTTGCGTCTGTGGCCGACCCAGAAGTCGTTTTGCAGCCATATCGGTTTTTTCAGAGTGAATTGATTGTAAACGCCGACTTCTATCTGGCGTAGGCGGTTGAGGTTTTCGTTGCGTCCGAAGACGGTGCCCGAAGTCAGATACTGCTCAGTGGCTGAGCGCGTTTCGTCGTCGTTGCGGTTCCATTTCAGAGAGAACATAGTTGTTTCTTTCCATCGTCCGTCTTTCTCGTCGATGGTCAGGTCGCCGCCAATGATGCGCGTGGTCTGTCGTCCGCTGGGGGTGTTGAAGGAGAACCACTCGCCTTCGCCCATGGCCCTGTCCTCGTTGTTCAGGTTGTTGATGTTGGTGAAAAGCGTCAGGCGCGAGTTGTTGGTATAGCGCATGCCGAAGGCGCGGGCAGCATAGCGGTCGCTGGTGCCGGCGCCGATGTCGGCATTGCCCATCATGCCCGTGTTGTAGTCGCGCTTGAGCACCACGTCCATCGAGTAGATTTTGTCCTCCACGTCGTAGCCGCTCCACTGGCTGCGCTCGGTGGTTTTGTTGAATACCTTGATGTTTTTCACCACATAGCTCGGCAGGTTCTCCAGCATCATTTTCTTGTTGTTCTTGAAAAAGTCCTTGCCGTTGAGCGTCAGCTCGTCCACCTTGCGGCCGTTCACCTTAATCTCGCCCTGACTGTTCAGCTCGGCACCGGGCAACTGGCGGATGAGCGCGTCGAGCATGGAGCCTTCAGGCAGGTTGAAGGCATCGGCATTGTAGACGAGCGTATCGCCGCGCCACACCATCTTCAGCCTCGTGGCCTTCACCACCACTTCGCCGAGGTCTCCGCCGTCGATGTCTTCTCTCGGCGGACGTTTCATGCGGAGCACGGGCAGTTCATATTGCGGGTTGCGCCCTGACACCTCCAGTTCGTAGGGCAAGTAGGTTGTCTCGAAGTCGGGATGCGTAGCCTTGATGATGTAACTAGCCGACTGTGCGGGAACGTAAAACTCAAATATGTTTGTAATTTTCATGGAAGGCCATTCTGTCCTGAAATCGATTTTTGCACTGTCAATCTCGGTGCTGTCGGATGAAAGCAGGACGATTTTGGGTGCCTCGGTCTTTTCTTTCGAGAATGGATTGTGAATGGCCTTGTTGGTAGCAGCATTGACAACCTCACCCTTCAGCGTGACTTTCCGTTTTGACGCATTGTCCTGTGCCGTGACCTGTGTGAAGGCCATAGCCAATAAGAAAACCGTAAGGAGTCTTGCCCCGTTTACCGTTCGTCTATCCATGCTATTATGTCTATCCATGCTATTAATAACGCTATTTAGTTAATTTATATTGCACCTGCCCGGCATTTTTATAAGACAGTATGGTTTTTTGCAGATATTTCCCAGTGGGCGATAATTTTACCTCTATAGGCAGACTTTCAAAAATTGGAAAGCACTTGTCGTAAGACATATTGTATAAACGTAAAAGAAAAAGAGGGACAAGGTGTTTGTCGCTGACTTCCTTGCATTTTTCGTAGATAGAACTATCGATTGAATTGGCCAGCTCACTCATGGTTTGGCGTATTTGTTGCGCCTCATGGTTCGTTGCTGTCTTGAGTTGGTCACGCAGGCTGTCCATCTGTTCTAATGCTTTTTTGTTCTCAATGGACCAGTCGAAGTATGTGTTATGAATATGGCTGTCGGTAGTAAGATTACCGATATATCGTAAGCCATCGGTTGCTGTCTCTTCCATGCGGATATTTAAGTTGTATTCTGCATTGTCGAGTATTAATGCCTGAATGGTTCCGCCATAGTAGATGTAACATTTTTGTGGGTACTTAGCCTTGCCCTTGAATCGAAACTCGCCGTATTTGTTTATGGTCGCTTTGAGTGGTTTTCCGTGATATGCCATCTTGATGGTGACGGTACTCCCCTCATAGAGCGATGCTTTGTCTGGCGCAAACGAATTGTCAACTGTCCCGTAAATATAATAGTGCCCCGGTGCAACAGGTTTGGCATGGTTCTTCCGATTCAAAGCCGTCAACATTTTTGTGCGTTCTGTCGGTGAATATATCGTAGAGAAGTATGTTTCGGACTTCTGGGCATTTAAGTCGTCTATAAGACGTTGGTAGACAAACTTGCCTAATGGTGATTTCTTGGTTGATTCTGGAAGAGACCAAAAGTCATCCCAATACTGCCAGAACGAGAGTTCGCATATGCGTGACATGAAAAGCAATGTGAGGAAATCGTTGCGGTTACTTCTCCATAGTTGTTGTTTGATGCTGTCCGCTTTCTCGAAATATTGATAATAAGTATTGTGTAAATTACTGTTCGTTGAGATATCTATGCTATCTCCTGTTATGCTTACATGATATAATCCCCGTTCTAATACCATTTCGGTATCATTATTTTTCCATGAAAGAAAACATCGCTCAGGGAAGTTCACCTTTCCTTTTATGGTAAACTTTCCGTTTTTAACCTTCCCTTTTTTCATTTTGTTTGCCAATGGTAAGTCCAGCATGACAAAACTACCATCATTATTAGCTTTATCTATAATCTTCCCCTCAATATGGAAATGCCCTTGTCCGTATGTTTGATAACAAAGGGCAAGGAAGAACAATAGCGCGAAGTATCTTCTTAAAAGAGCAAAACGATTTTTGTTTTCCATATTGGCCGTATATAAGAATACTTGATTAGTACATTTTCTACTTCTACTATATGTAACGAGAGCTGTGTCGAAATATTGTTTTCACACGGCTGAATATAATTTAATAATGTAATGTTTTATGATGCTTTCGATTCGTAGATTGCAATGTTTTTTGCGCACACTCTTAGTGGGCTTCGAGCCAGTTGGTGCCCCACCCTGCGTCGGCGATGAGGGGTACGGCGAGGGGATAGGCGGCCTGCATCTCTTCGAGCACAAGCTGCTCTACCCTACTCTTCTCTTCGGGCACGACGGAGAAGTTGAGTTCGTCGTGTACTTGGAGTATCATCTTTGAGCGTAGGCCCTCGGCCTTCATGCGGCGGTAGATGCGTATCATCGCCACCTTGATGATGTCGGCAGCTGAGCCTTGTATGGGTGCGTTGATGGCGTTGCGCTCGGCAAAATTGCGCACGACGGCGTTGTGGGAGTTGATGTCGGGCAGATAGCGGCGACGGTGGAACAGGGTCTCGGCATAGCCGTGCTCGCGGGCGGTCTGCTTGGACTGTTCCATATAGTCGTGCACCTGCGGGAAGGTCTCGAAGTAGCCGTCGATGAGCTGGCGCGACTCGTCGCGTGAGATGTCGAGACGCTCGGCAAGTCCGAAAACGGTGATGCCGTAGATGATGCCGAAGTTGGCGCGTTTGGCCTTGGTGCGCTCGTCGCGTGTCACGTCGGCAATGTCTTTCTTATAGACGCGGGCGGCGGTGGCGGCGTGGATGTCGTGGCCTTCGCGGAAGGCGCGAATCATGTTCTCGTCTTTCGACAGGTGGGCCATCACGCGCAGCTCTATCTGACTGTAGTCAGCCGAGAAGAAGAGACAGCCCTCGTCGGGGATGAAACACTTGCGAATCTCCTTGCCGTCCTCGCCTCGCACGGGGATGTTTTGCAGGTTGGGGTCCGACGAGGAGAGTCGGCCGGTGGCTGTGACGGCCTGGTTGAACGAGGTGTGGATGTGTCCGGTGCGGGGGTTGATGAGCTTGGGCAGGGCGTCGACATAGGTGCCAAGCAGTTTCTTCAGTCCGCGGTGAGCCAGGATGTTGGCCACGATGGGGTGCTTGCCCTTGAGCTGTTGCAGCACTTCCTCGGAGGTGACGTATTGGCCGGTCTTGGTCTTCTTGGGCTTGTCGACAATCTTCATCTGTCCGAACAGGATGTCGCCCACCTGCTTCGGCGAGGCGATGTTGAACTGTTGTCCGGCCTGCTCGTAGATCTCGGCTTCGAGGTCGTGCATGCGCTGGGTGAAGAGGCGCGAGGTCTCGGCCAGCGACTCGGTGTCGATGCGCACGCCGTGCATCTCCATCTCGGCAAGGATGGGCACGAGCGGCATCTCGATGTCGTAGAACAGCTGTTCGGCACCTACCTCCTTCAGCTTGGGCAGCAGCACGTTGTAGAGCTGCAGGGTGATGTCGGCGTCTTCGCAGGCATATTCGTAGACCTCGGCGGGCTTGAGGTCGCGCATGGAGCGCTGGTGCTTTCCGCGCGGGCCGATGAGCTCGTCGATGTGGATGGTCTCATAGCCCAGCAGCGTCTCGGCCATGTAGTCCATGTTGTGGCGCAGCTCGGGTTGGATGAGATAGTGGGCAAGCATGGTGTCGAACATGGGACCTCGCAGCTCGATGCCATAGCGCGACAATACCTCGAGGTCGTATTTGATGTTCTGTCCGATTTTCAAAATCTGATCGTTTTCGTAGAGCGGACGGAAAATGTCGACCATCCGTTGGGCCTCGTCACGATTTTCGGGAATGGCGACGTAGTAGGCTTCGTGTTCCTTCACCGAGAAGCTCAAACCGACCAATTCGGCATCAATCGGAGCCAAACTGGTGGTTTCCGTGTCTAAAACGAGAATTTTTTCTGACAGAAATTTTTGGCAAATTTTCGCTGCATCTTCTTGATTCTCAATGAGATGATACTCGTGAGGGGTCGATTTAACCCCCTTATTTTTTAAAAATTTTGAATCGTCCGACCGCTCGGGCGCAAAATTTTCAAAAAAATCGAGTTGTAAATTATCAGTTTTTTGCGGTTTTATATTTTTTTTAACAAACTTGCTTAACAGGGTCTTGAATTCAAGTTCGGAGAAAATTTCTTCGAGTTTGGTTTCGTCGGGGTCGGAAATTTTCAATTTTTCCATATCGAGGTCGATGGGCACATCGGTGCGGATGGTGGCCAGAAATTTCGACATCTTGATATCGTCGACGGCGTTCTCGATTTTCTCGCGAAGTTTTCCTTTCACCTGATCGGAGTGGGAGAGGAGGGTTTCTACGTCGCCAAACTCGCCGATAAGTTTCACGGCTGTCTTTTCACCGACGCCCGGACAACCGGGGAAATTGTCGGCCGAGTCGCCCATGAGTGCCAGCAGGTCAATGACCTGAGTGGTCGATGAAATGGCATATTTCTGACAAACCTCGGCCGGTCCCATCTTCTCGTAGCCGCCGCCATGACGGGGACGGAACTGGAACACGTTGTCGCGCACCAGCTGCCCGTAGTCTTTGTCGGGCGTGAGCATGTATGTCTCTATGTCGGCCTGTCCGGCTTTCGTGGCGAGGGTGCCGATGACGTCGTCGGCCTCGAAGCCGTCAACCTGCAAGACGGGTATGTGCATGGCCTCGAGTATCTGCTTGATGACGGGCACCGAGCGGCGGATGTCCTCGGGAGTCTCTTCGCGCTGGGCCTTGTATTGTGGGAAAGCCTCGTCGCGAAATGTCTTGCCGTGGTCGAAAGCCACGCCGAGGTGGGTGGGCTGCTCTTTGGTGAGTATCTCGTTGAGCGTGTTCATGAAGCCCATGACGGCGGAGGTGTTGAAACCTTTTGAGTTGATGCGTGGGTTCTTGATGAAGGCATAGTAGGCGCGATAGATGAGCGCATAGGCATCAAGAAGAAATAGCTTATTTTTCATATTTTCTTTTATTTTTGCGGTAAAATTACGAAAAAAAAGTGAGTAATATCGAAATTTTCAGTAATTTTGTCGTAAATTTCAACACTGCTATGGATTATATACCCGTTATTAGAGAACCGATTTCGACAGAAATTGCCGATTTCATCGAACTTTTTAATCGTTCGCTGACCCATGAAGACGGTTTGCTCGGTCAAGCGTTGGAACACATCCGGAAGCGGGCAGGCAAGCGCATGCGTCCGATGCTTATCCTGCTGATGGCCAAGAACTTCGGCAGGGTGGGGGATGTGGCACAAAATGCTGCTGTTGGACTGGAGCTGTTGCACACGGCTTCGTTGGTGCACGATGATGTGGTCGACGAGAGTAGTGAGCGGCGCGGACAGGCTTCGGTGAATGCTTCCTATGATAATAAGGTGGCGGTGTTGGTGGGCGACTACATTCTTTCGACGGCGCTGCTGCACGTGAGCTATACGCACAACGAGACCATCATCCGATATCTGGCCGAACTGGGACGGACGCTGAGCGACGGCGAAATCTTGCAACTGTCTAATATCCAGCGCGTTGATTTCTCGGAAGAGGTTTATTATGATGTCATCAAGCAGAAGACGGCCGCGCTGTTTGAGGCCTGCGCGGCTATCGGTGCGCTCTCGGCTGGCGCTTCCGACGAAGCGGTCGAGGCAGCTAAGCTCTTCGGTCAACGGCTGGGCATCATCTTCCAGATTCGCGACGATATCTTTGACTATTACGACTCGAAGGAAATAGGTAAGCCTACCGGCAACGATATGGCCGAGGGAAAGCTGACGCTGCCCGTGCTCTACGCACTCAACAACTCGCCTTATGAGTCGATGGTCAAGCTGGCAAGAAAGGTGAAGGAGGGAACAATTAATCCCGATGAAATCGCGGTTTTAGTTGATTTTGCTAAGGTGCAGGGTGGGATAGAGTATGCCGAACAGCGCATGGCCGATTTCCATCGCGAGGCCCAACAGTTTATCGACCAGCACGTTACGTCGCCCGACATCAAGCGTTCGCTCCAGGCTTACCTCGATTTCATGAGCGAAAGAAAATTATAGCTTTTGTTTCCACAAACAGAAACACCGATTCTCACTTCTTGGGAATCGGTGTCTTAGTTTGTGGAAACCGGTGTCTCACTTCTTGAAAAACGGTTTCTCAAAAGCGTTTCCTACTTTTGAGAAACCCTGAATGCCTCAGAAGAACTTCGTTTCTTCTCCTTGAATCTCGCTCAATAGCAGGTTGGCCAGACGGCTTGTGCCCAAACGGAACCACTTGTTGGTGAGCCACTTCTCGCCAAGAACTTCCTTCACGATGGTGTAGTAGATGACGGCATCCATCACGGTGTTGATGCCGCCGGCAGGCTTGAAACCAATCTGGATGCCGGTCTCGTCGTAGTATTCCTTGATGGCCTGGCACATGACATAGGCTGCCTCGGGCGTGGCAGAAATCTTTTCCTTGCCCGTGCTGGTCTTGATGTAGTCGGCACCGGCATACATCGATAAAATGGACGCTATTTTAATGTTTTCACCTGTTCCCAGACAGCCTGTTTCGAGTATCACCTTCATGGCTACATCGGGACCGCAGACGGCCTTCAGCTCGGCGATGTCGTCGCTGACGCCTTCGTAGTCGCCGGAGAGGAACTTGCCCACGGGCATGACGATGTCGATTTCGGTGGCACCATCCTTTACGGCCAAGGCTGTCTCAGCCACCTTTACCTCGATGAGGGCTTGCGATGAGGGGAAACTACCTGAGACACAGGCCACTTCAACACCATCGACCTCGAGCGTCTGGCTGACGGTCTTGGCGAAGCAGGGATAGACGCAAATGGTTGCGAGGTGGGGCAGGTCGGGGAACTGTGCGTCGTATTGGTTGACGCGTTCGGTGAAGGCCAGCACGCTCTCTTCCGAGTCGGTGGTCTTCAGCGTGGTCAGCTCGATGCTGCCCATCAGGAATTTCTTTACTTCGAGCGTGTCGTTTTGCGGCACTTTCTCGGCAATCAGCTGGCGCACAGCGGCTTGCACCTTTGCGTCGTCGACAGCCAATTCATACTTACCCAGAGCAGTCTGGATCTTGTTTTCATCGTGTGCGTGCTCGTGATGGTGGCATCCGCACCCGCAGTGTTCATGATCGTGCATCATAATAATCTATGCTTTTAGTTTTGGATTTTGAATATGTCTTAGGTTGTCACGTTGGGTCTTCTTCTGCAAATTTTTGCCGAATTCATCGGTCAAATTCACTCCTGTCTGGTTGGCCAGGCAAAGCAGCACCCACAGCACGTCGGCCATCTCTTCACCGAGGTTGTCAGTTTCGCCGGCTTTGAAACTCTGGTCGCCATATTTGCGGGCAATCACGCGAGCCAACTCGCCCACTTCCTCGGTGAGCACAGCCATGTTGGTCAACTCGGAGAAATAGCGAACGCCATACTCCTTTATCCATCGGTCTACCGCCTGTTGTGCTTCGTTCAACGTGATATTGTCGGGCATTGTCTTTTGTTTATTGATATTTTAGATATGTTTGGGGTAGGGGTGTTATACGATTTTACTCTTTGTTTTTCGTGTCCATGCAGATGGTGACGGGACCATTGTTCACCAGTGCTACTTTCATGTCGGCACCAAACTCGCCCGTAGCTACTTTTTTACCGATTTCATCGGAAATTCTGGTGCAGAAATATTCGTAGAGCGGAATGGCATGTTCGTGTTTGCTGGCTCGGAACCATGAGGGACGGTTTCCCTTTTTATATGAAGCAAACAACGTGAATTGGCTGACAACCATGCAATTACCGCCGGCATCTAAAATGGATCGGTTCATCACGCCGGCCTCGTCGTCGAAGATGCGGAGGTTCACGACTTTCTTTACGAGCCATTCGGCATCGTTCTGGCTGTCAGCGTCTTCTATGCCCAAGAGAATCAGCAGACCGTTTCCAATCTCTGATTTCACCATTCCATCGATGGTTACGCTGGCCTTGCTTACGCGTTGTATGACTACTCTCATGGCACAATTTCGATTGATTTGCTTTCTGTGGCAAAGATACGAATTTTCAACACGATAGCCAAATTATTTCAAGGGATTGTGGAAATAATCGTAAATAATCTTTGCTTTTGCTGTGCCGATTATTTCCGTAAGCTGTTGAATGTCAGTCTCTTTTATTCTCTTCACGGTCTTTAGTTTCTTCAAGATTAACTCGCGGGTCTTCGGGCCAATGCCTTGAATGTCATCGAGTTCGCTGTGCAGGGCGTGTTTCGACCGTTTGTCGCGGTGGAACGTGATGGCATAGCGGTGGACTTCGTCCTGAATGCGTGTCAGAACGTGAAAGAGTTCGCTATTTGTTTGAATACCAATGACTTGCGGAGGATTTCCAAACAGTAGTTCGTTGGTTCTATGTCGGTTGTCTTTGGCCAGTCCGGCGATGGGAATCTGCAGGCCGAGCTCGCCCTCAACCACCTCGCGGACTACGCTCATCTGACCTTGTCCGCCGTCAGTAATAATGAGGTCGGGTAGGGGAGTGCCTTCCTCTATCATGCGGGTGTAGCGTCGGCGGACAACTTCCTGCATCGATGCGTAGTCGTCGGGACCAGTAACTGTCTTGATGTTATACTTGCGATAGTCTTTTTTCGACGGCTTCATGGCTTTGAATACGACACAGCCAGCCACGGCATCGGTACCGGAAATGTTTGAATTGTCGAAACATTCAATCTGATAGGGGAGTTTCGGGAGCTGTAGTTTCTGCTGCAACTCTTTCATGAGGCGCGTCTGTTTTTGCTCAGGATTCAGCTTTTCGGCCTGTTTCAGGCGGTCGAACTTGTATTGTTTGGCGTTCATTTCTGAGAGTTCGAGCAGTTTTTTCTTATCGCCTCGCTGCGGAATAAAGAACTCGGCATCCTTGATGTTCCACTCCATTTCGAACGGGACAATGATTTCTTTAGCCGTACTTTCGAATCGTTCGCGAATCTCCAAAATGGCCATTAGCAGTAATTCTTGGTCGGTTTCATCGAGTTTTCGCTTATATTCAAAGGTGAAACTCTGGTTGATGGCGCCGTTCTTCACGTGCAAGTAATTGATAAAGGCGTTCTTGTTGCCGTCATCATCGGTGATGGAAAACACATCGACATCGTTGATGGTATGGCTGACGACTTCGCTTTTCGCACAGAAGTTTTCGAGAGCCAAGTATTTCATTTTCAATGCTTCGGCCTCTTCAAATTGCAAGTTTTCTGCTTTTTTAAGCATTTCATCGTGAATTTTCCGGCTCAGTTCGCGCGTATTGCCTTTCAAGATTTCCCTTGCCTGTGCAATGCTTTCCTGATATTCCTGATAGGTTTGTTTGTTAATGCAAGGCCCTAAACAATTATGAATGTGGTATTCCAGACAAGGTTTGAATTTGCCTTTTTCGATATTCTCTTCGGTCAAAGGCAGTCGACATGTTCGAGGTTTATATGTTTTTTTAATCACATCGAGAATGGCATACATGGTACCGATGTGGCTGTAGGGTCCGTAGAAAGTTCCAAACTTTTTGTTGATGGTTCGTGTCTTGAAGATTCTGGGGTAGGGTTCTTTTGTTACACAGATGCTCGGATAGGTCTTTCCGTCCTTCAATAGGATATTATAGCGCGGATTGTATTTTTTTATCAGACTGTTTTCGAGCAACAGCGCATCTTCCTCTGTGTTGACAACCGTATAGCTGATGTCGTGGATTTTCGACACCAGTATCTTCGTTTTGAAACGGTCAACCTCTTTATGGAAATATGAAGACACGCGATTTTTCAGGTTCTTCGCCTTTCCCACATAAATGATAGTGTGGTTTTCGTCGTAGAACTGATAGCTGCCTGGTTTGCCCGGGAGGCTTGCTACGATGTTTTTCAGTTTCTCCAGACGCTGCTGATTCTCCTCGCGTGTCATTCGGGAATCCTTATTTTAGGACGTTTATCGTGTTTATGGTTTCACGTGAAACAATTAAATCTGTATTAGTGAGCTGACCTCAATGTCGTCGTCGAAAATGTTACGACCTTCAAAGCCTTCGTTCACCAGTTCGATGATGAAGTTGGCATAAACTTTCTTGGGCTTGAATTTTTTGACCAGGTCGCATGCAGCCTTCATGGTTCCGCCGGTAGCCAGCAGGTCGTCGTGTAACAGAACGACGTCGCCCTCTTCGATGGCGTCCTTGTGAATCTCGATGGTGTCGATGCCATACTCCTTGGCATAGCTTTGCTGTACAGTTTCGCAAGGCAGTTTGCCCGGTTTGCGGCAAAGAACGACTCCGGCACCGATGCGTGTAGCGAGTGCCGACGACATGACGAAGCCGCGCGACTCAATGCCCACGATTTTCGTGATGCCCTTGTCCTTGTAGATTTCATACAGTTCGTCGCTGATTTCCTTTAAACTTTTCGGGTTTTTGAATAGGGTAGTGACGTCTCTGAAGTTCACACCCTTGATGGGCCAATCTGGGATGCAACGCAGATTGTCGAGTAATACTTTATTATTCATTTTCAAACAGTTGTTGATGGTTTTCTTATATTTTGTTTCACGTGAAACTATCTTCCTAACAGTACGAGCAACACATTGATGTCGCTTGGCGAAACTCCGGGGATTCGACTGGCTTGGGCCAGTGTCTCGGGGTCAATGCGCTGGAGTTTTTGTCGGCCTTCGGTCGATATTTCGTGCAGGGTGGAGTAGTCGAACCGACCTTTGATTCGGATGTTTTCCAGTCGGTGCATCTTCTCTGCCACGATGCGTTCGCGTTCGATATATCCTTTATATTTGATTCTGATTTCCGCAGCTTCGGCAATCTCCTCCTTTCGGTTTTCGGCGGCGTTGAGCACCTCGGCCAAGCCCGGGACTACGGAGGTGAGCATCTGCATGGAGAGCTGGGGGCGGGAGAGCAGTTCGGTGAGTTTGCAGCCGAAGCGGAGTGGGGTAGTGCCGAGTGCCTCGAGGGCGGCGTTGGCGTCAGCCATTTTCACCGATGTGTTGTCGCAGAAGTCGAGTATTCGTTCGATGTCGGCCTTCTTCTGCAGCCACCAGTCATAGCGTTCGCGCGAGGCCAGTCCCAGCTGATAGCTGCGTTCTGTCAGTCGCGCGTCGGCATCGTCTTGTCGAAGCAGAATGCGGTATTCTGCCCGTGAGGTGAACATGCGGTAGGGCTCGTCAACACCTTTCGTGACCAGGTCGTCGATGAGCACGCCGATATAAGCCTCGTCGCGTCCGAGCGTGAATGGGCAGAACGGGCGTTCAGCCGTTTCACCAGCCCGCAGTGCAGCATTTATGCCTGCCATAAGTCCCTGGCCGCCAGCCTCTTCGTAACCCGTCGTGCCGTTCACCTGACCGGCAAAGAACAGGTTTTTTACAACCTTCGATTCAAGCGAGTGGCTCAGTTGGGTAGGGTCGAAAAAGTCGTACTCAATGGCATAGCCAGGTCGGTAGACTTTCGCATCACGGAAGCACTTAATCTGTTGAATAGCAGCGAGTTGTACATTGATAGGCATACTCGACGAGAAGCCGTTGAGATACATCTCGTTGGTGTCTTCGCCTTCAGGTTCGAGGAAGAGCGGGTGCTGCTCGCGGTCGGGAAACGTCACCAGCTTAGTCTCGATGGAGGGGCAGTAGCGCGGGCCGATAGACTGAATTTGCCCGTTGTAGAGCGGCGAGTCGTCCAGTCCTTCGCGTAGCACGCGGTGCACCTCGGCGTTGGTGTTGCAGGTCCAGCAGGGCAGTTGCTTGAGTCGTCGCGAGCCGCCGACATACGAGAACATATAAGGACGGTCTTCGCCCGGCTGTTCCTCCATGTCTTCGAAGTGCACGCTGCGTCGGTCGATGCGCACGGGCGTGCCCGTCTTCATGCGGTCGGCGCGAATGCCGTGTCGGGTGATGCTCTCGGTGAAATGATAGACAGCCGGCTCGGCACATCGTCCGCCCGGCACCTGCTTGCGGCCCATGTGCATGAGTCCGTTGAGGAACGTTCCCGCCGTGACGACCACGCATTTCGCGCGAATCTCCACGCCCCAGATGGTCTTCACGCCCACGGCCTCGCCGTTCTCCACGACGAGCTCGTCGGCTTGGTCTTGCCAGATGTCGAGGTTATCGGTATGGTCGAGCTGCTCGCGCCATTTCCAGATGAATTTCTCGCGGTCGCATTGTGCTCGCGGACTCCACACGGCGGGACCTTTCCCGCAGTTGAGCATGCGGAATTGTATGGCCGTCGCGTCGGTGACCAGACCCATCTGACCGCCCAGCGCGTCAATCTCGCGCACGATCTGTCCTTTGGCAATGCCGCCCACCGCCGGGTTGCACGACATCTGCGCAATCTTGTTCATGTCCATCGTGACGAGCAGCGTCTGCGCTCCCAGCCGTGCCGCCGCCGAAGCAGCCTCACAGCCGGCGTGTCCGCCGCCCACAACAATGACATCGTAGTTCAGTATCATCTAAAATGTTTTAATTGGGACAAGTGGCAATCACCACCCCGTTTCCGTTTGCAAAGATAGTGCAAACTGAGCGAAAATGCAAATTTCTTTGTAATTTTCCGAAGTGCAGCCTATCTTCGACCGCAGGTCAGAGATTGTGTAAAATTTCGATTGAGCGAAAAGAAAGCAAAAATACTTTGCTTTCTTGAGGGGGAGAGTATTATCAAAATGGAGTATGGTAAAACAAAATATAAAAAAGGCGTGAATGCAAGTCACATCTCCAGCCTGAGGTCCTGAGAAAACCTAACGAACAGATGAGAACGAGCAGTCCACGCCGTAAACGTGGAAACCGCCATACTCTCTTTGTCCGTAGTTTGAAGTTTCTCAGGTTCCAGACTGGCCAGATGAGCATGATGCTTCCATAAACAATATTTATCTTACAGTCATATTATTGACAAATTGTTTGTTGCAAAGATACAAAAAATCCCGTAACTCCAAAAGAATTACGAGATTTTTGTCTTTTTACTTTTCATCAGTACGGATTGTTCAGATAGGCTTTCATTCCAATTTTACAACTCTCCATGATTTCTTCTTCGTCCTCATATCGCTCATAGAAGTCATCTATGTACCAGTTTCCACGTTCGTAGACCATGTTTACGGCTGCAGTTGCATAATAGACAAGAGGGTAGTCGTTCCATATCTCATTGCCGCTTTCATCGATGCCTTCAAAAATGGATTCGACGGCATCGTAAGAATAAACGATAAATAATTTGTTGTTTCCTTCCCGTTTGACTTTGACTATTTTTCCAAACGTGCAACAGTATACGCCTTGTCCCTTTATCCAATAGCCAGCGTCCCAATAGCCCTGCTCGTCTTCTGGCAATTTACTGTCGATTGAGTCCACGGCATTTTTCAATTTGTTCCAGTCGTCGGAGCAGTATCGCCGGTCTAAATCGTCAATTTTCTGGCAGACGGGATAGTCATAAATATTTATACTGTCACTATCGTCGTGCTCGATATCCTTCCCCCACTGGCAATGCAGTCGGAAAGCCTCGTCCATGATTTCTTTCAGTCGTTGGCGGGCTTCGGCCTCAGCTTTCGATTTGGGCTTGGGCTCCTTTCCGTTTGGCGAGAGGTCATCATCGGCCATTACCCATAGTGAACACGAAAGTACGAATAAAAAACAAATTATTTTTCTCATATATTCATCACATTATATTGTAGGGTTGCGACAAGTCGCGTATTTACATACACACTTTCACGGTCTTTCCTGCGAATTTTACGATATATACGTTGTCGCCCTTCGTGGCAATGCGCGTTTCGCCGTTTCCTGTTGTATAGACTCCCTCTAATGTTCCGTTGATATTATACACATAGACGGGTTCTCCAGCCGGAGTATTTTGCACCACTATTTCGCTGCCATAGGATAGAATGTGTACCTGCTCGTATGCCGTCATGGTCGAGGCCATGCCGTTGGTGTTACGTTCAAAGCTGACGCGCAGCACGGCATCGGCGGTGATGTCGGGCGTGGTATACACATTGCCTACCAGCTGGCGTGTCACATCGGTGTTGTTAAACGTCACAGCGTGGATGTGCCAGCCTTCTTCCGGTACGACGGTGTAGGAAACTGATTCGCCCACTTTTACGGTCTGCCTGACACTTCCGCCATCGGCCTGCTTGATGGTCAGATAAACGGGAGTTGCGTAAGCCTGGATATTGTTAAACAGTTTCCAGGTGTCGTGACTCTTGTAAGCTGCAACCGACTGTGAGGGAACGGTGAGTGTGGCATTATAATAGCGGAACGAGTTTGAACCGACATCGGGAACATCCGGATTGAGCAATGTGATGGCTCTCAGTTGCGGGCAGTCATAGAAAGCCCAGTTGTCAACAATCCATGTACCGCTGCCTATTTTGACACTTTGCAAGCGGGTACAGCCATAGAATGCCTGTGAGCTTATTTTGTATACACCATTGCCGATGCTTGCCGTCGTCAGAGACGTACAGCCAGAAAAAGCACTCTCACCAATACTTAATACTGAATTTGGAATACTAACCGTGTTTAGGCGGATACAGTCGGCAAAGGCACTTCCGCCAATCTCCATGCATCCCTCGTGGAACACGACCGACTGCAGCTTTTCGCAACCCGAAAAAGCATACCCTCCCATCTTTATCAGGTTGGCACTGATGACAACATTTGTCAGATTGGTACACCGTTGGAAAGCATTGTTTCCGATTTCCTCAATATTGTCATTAAAATTGATGTCTGATAGCATCGTGCATTCGCAGAATGCGAAGGCACCTATCTTCTTCACCTTTGAGCCCAGCGTCACCTTTTGCAGGTTCTGACACCGGTAGAAAACCGATGGTGGAATCTCTTTCAGTTCGTTGCCGATGACTACCGTCTTCAGACGCGAACATCCGGAAAAAAAGCTTTCGCCTATGCTCGTCACGCAGTCAGGAATACTGACATTTTCTATCAACACACAATCTTGAAAGACATTATTTCCCAGCGTTGTCACGGTGTTGCCAAACGCGACCGACTTCAGGGCTGAGCATCCGGAAAAAGCAGAGCTACCTACTTCTTCAACGCCAGCCAGAGAGATGCTCGTCAGGCTTGTGCAGCTTTGAAAGGCATTGTTTCCGATTTCTTTCACCGAAGCGAACGAGACGGCCGTCAGGTCTACACATCCGTTGAAGGCAAAACCGTCGATGCTGCGCACACGATAGGTCGTGCCCGTAGCAGGGTTCGTTGCCGTTTGCGGTATGGTGATACTCCCCGTATATTTTACGTCGCCGTAGGTCACACCCACCGTCAGGTTCCTCGCATCGGTAATCTCGTAATAGAGGTTACCGGCCTTAAAGTCGTAGGCCGAAACGTCAGCTACAGCCAGCATCAACAAGCCGGCACAGATAAAATCGCGATTAAGGGAGAGCCATGAATGCTTGCTTTCAAATGGCCGAGCGAGAGCGATTTCTTTAAATAGTTTTATGTTTTTATACATTGCTTCTTAATTATTATGTTTACATTCTTACCTTAAAGGTTTTGTTTTGAGTTTTTATGATATACGTATTGTTCGGATTTAAATAGCAACTGGCGACACCATTCTTGCACACGAGATTTTTCACCAATTGTCCATCTAAGTTATATACTTGTATTTTTTCATTGTTAAGCCCGTTCTTCACCGAAAGAGTATTTCCGTGCACTTGAATAAACATAGGAGTAGTTGTCAGCTTCTCTAACGCGTTTGGAGAATCTTGCTCAAACACAACATTAAGAGTTGACGTTGCCAGAATGGCAGGAGTGGTAAAGACGTTGTCCTGAGTAAGTTGTTCCGTGACATCTGTCTCGTTAAATAAAACGCTGTGAATACGCCAACCGTTCTCAGGGGAAATACTTATTTTTTGCTTACTTCCTTCTGTCACATGTAATTTAAAACAACCTTGATCTGCATATTTACAGATAAGGTAAATAGGAATAGGTTCAAAAGTTATTGCAAGGGATATATTACCCTGAACACTATGTATCAAGAAAGTTCCGTCTTCAGCAATGTCTTTGGTAATGTCTTTCCCGTTGAGCAAGGCCGATGCCAATTGCATACCCGCATCGGGAATAATGGTAATCATTACGTCTGAGTTTTCTTCAATCGAAATGTCTGTAGCATTGCCTGTTATCGTTTCACCATTTATGTTGACGCGCCCGCCTTCTACGGCTTCCAGACTTATATTGTGATTAGTTACTTCCCCATTATTTTCTTTGATGTTGATAAATTCTTTCCAACCCGAAGTGTTTTTATACCTGTCAACACGTCCTTCCGGAACACTTAGCGTTGCCAGGACATAGGTTACACCCGAAAAAGTGTTGTCGTTAATACGAAAAGGAGTTTCTATTGCAGATACCACGTTTTTAATTCCCTTACAGTTATCGAAAGCCTGAGAGCCGATAGAAGTCAACGATTTTGGAAGATAAAGATTGTCTATCTTTCCACAATCCATAAACGCTTTGGTTGAAATCGTCGTAACCAGTGGGATGCTGATGAGCTCTAATGCAGAACACCCGATGAAAGCATTTTCCTCTACATACGTTACCTTTGGAAAAGAAACCTCCTGCAAGCTCGTACAGTTTTTAAAAGCCTCGTATGGCACACATTCCAAACTGGGAATAGAGACCGAAACGAGATTGGTACAACCGGAAAAAGCTCCTTCCCTATAATGATAGTAAGAGTTTGTCTCCATGCGCTTTGCCAAAGGAATTGAAACGGTTTTTAAGTTTGTACAATCAGAAAAAATACCCATACCAATGGTTTCAGCATTGGGCATGGATATCGTCTCCAAACTGGAACAATGTGCAAACGACATTTCTACCGCACTTTTCACTTTTGGCAAATGAGCCGATGCCATGCTTTTACACCCCCAAAAAGCAGAGCGTCCTATGCTGACAGCATTAGGAAGAAAGATTTTCTCTAACTTTGTGCACTCCGAAAAAGTCCAATTCCCAATCGACGTTACAGAAGGAATGTTGATAGACGTTAATGCCTTATTCTCGCGGAAGGCACCCTCTCCAATAGTTTTCACCAAAGGAAAATCTGCTGAAGTCAAGGTCTTGCACTCACCAAAGGCATTCTGACTTATTTTTTGCACAAAAAGAGCAGTTACAGATTTTGTTGACGAAGCACTAAACGCTTTTTCCCCAATGCTGACAACCCTAAACGAGATGCCATTCAGCTCCACCCTTTCAGGAATCGTAACGTCACCCTTATAGGCTACATCACCTTTAGTCACTTCCATAGTTTTATTTTCTACAGATAGAATGTTGTAGTATATTCCGTTTACTTCAATGTCATAAGCAACCGTATCAGTAACAGCCACGATTATCAAGCAGACGCTTATGAATAATGTTTTTACAGTTGATTTCATAGTGTTATGTTATTTGTAATTCATTAATATACCGTTAAAATGAGACGAGTTATACTCTTAAAACTAATGTTTTTTCTGATACTTGTCTTGCATCCAGGAAATTTTGTCTTCGCTTTTCTCGAAACCTTCCATGAATGCTTCTTGGATTTCCCGTTTCGAAAGATTCATATTCTCTTCCGTCGCGCTTCTCACCGCGTGTTTAAACGTGCGGGAGTCTATCGCGTCGCGATACTTCTCGAATTTATCATCGCTATCGACGTATGGCTTGGCATATTTCACCTGTATCTTACAGATGTCGTCGGAAAGCTGGTCGGCATCGTCGGCCGTCCTGATAGCTTCGGCCATTTCTTCAATCATCGCGGCAGCATCCTTCTTCGGATTGCCTGTTGCTCCGCCGCAGGATGCGAGCGACAAGTATAGAGCAAATAAGACAAAGTAAAAAAATATTCTTTTCATAATACTTGACATTTTATTTTGACGACATAAAAGAAAGTTGAAAGTTGAAAGTTGAAAGTGGAGAGAGGAGAGAGGAGAGTTGGCTGGCGCATCGATAGTAATTACTCTCACCCCTCACCTCTCACCTCTCACCTCCCTTTAGTTCACACGTTGATACTTGTCAGGTAGACGTAGTCCGTAGCAAACTGATAGTATTTAGAACTTATCGACAGCGTAGCGTTGAGGCAGCGCGGGCGGCTGACGTAGAAGTCGGGAACGTAGAGGGTGACGGAGCGGCCTTCGCCTCTGCTGATAGTCATCTGCGTTTCCCAGGGGCTTTTTTGTCCGTTGACGATCAGGTAGGAATAATAGTTCGACTGTCCGTTGCCGTTGTCGACGCTCCTCACACTTATCGTTGTCGTGCCCAGGCTGATGCCCGTATAGTTCGTCACGCTGAACGTAGCATAGAGGTCGTCGCCGGTGCGGCGAATGGTGGGAGTGGAGTACTCCATGCGGTCGTCGTTGGTCCAGACCGAGTTGGTGAATGTGCGATGGTCTTCTACGGAGCAGGAGAAGTTGAGTCTGTTGTCATCGAGGTTGTAAATATTACCCGATATTCCTCCGCGCAGGGTGATATTGGCTTTTCTGACCCCCGACGTCACGGCATCGCCCTCGATTTTCATGCGTATGTCTGCGATTTCGCCTTTTGCCAGCGTCAGGTTGTCGAGTTCATACAGAAAGTATGGCTGTCCCTCGCCTGTGGACAGGTTGACATAGCCACCGCGGCCACCATTGTCAAAACTGATTTCGTCACTTTTTAACGTAAAATTGCGGAGGTCGGTCTTCGAGATGTTTTCTAACTGGAAGTCTACGATGACGGCATTACCGACATAGTGTGCACTGACGTTTCTCACGCGCAAGTAGTTTGAGAGCACGTTTTTCCTGCTGCCAGATTCTTCATCGTCTTTGCTTTCACATGCGGTGAAGGCAATGGTTAACACTGTGGCGCAAAGGCACCAGAAGAGGTTTAATGAAAACTTTTTCATGATGTTTGTGGTTTTTGGTTGGCACACCAATTTTTGAAATGCTCAGGACTGCATGCATCCATTGTTCGTTTTTAGAAATTTCTCAGGTTTCCAGGTCTGAAACAGATGAACTGCACAAGCACTTCTTTTCAATATAATTTAATAGCCCACCTTTGTTACTTTTCCTTTTCCTCCGACGTATCCGTTCACTCCTTCAGGATTGTAGACGTAGACTCGGCTGCCGTCAAATATTATGAAGTTTCCTGATTGGTCGGTCTTGCATTGATTTTTCTGCATAAAGAAGTTGATGTTATTGTTTTTTCGATCTATCGTTTTTGGATTGGAGTGGTCGGAAGGGCTAAAATATACGAGTTTCCATTTTGTGGCATCGTTTATTTCATCCGTTAAGACTGCACCATTTGACGATACCATGAAGGTTGGATTGAATTTTCCAGGCATATTTATTGGTATTTTAAGGAATTCTGTAATTTTATAGTCTTTGCTGTCGACGGAGGTATCTACTTGATAGATGCGACGCCCATAGTTAAAGTAAAGCATATCGCCGCACATATAAAGACCTACCTGATCCGTATTGACATCTGGATTTTCATTTCTCACGTAGTCGAGGTTGTTCAGATATAAGGCCCTTTCTTTACCTTCGGGTGTGATGTAGGCGAGTGCTACTTTCTGACGATCATAACATTGGGAAAGTTCTCCTTTTTCATCAAATTCTATACGTTCAACAAGCCATTGCGTACCTCTGCGGTCTATCACACGTCTTCTTCGAAGTCCTGTATCTATATTGCCTATGTCGTGAGTTCCCATAACTTTAGTTTGTCCGCTTTGTGTATTCCATAATACTGATTTCCACTTTTTACTTGCATCGTAATTATTTTGGGGCTCAATAGAACACATCACATAAATGGAACCATTATAATCGTCATAGTTAGTTATTTCTGTCATAGTATAATTATTGAAAAATTCATTCACTTTTCCTGATTGTGAATCATAATATTTCCATGCTGTTGTGTACAAGCTACCTCCCTTAGGTACACTTACGTTAAGAGCCAACAAATCCCCATTCATTATCATATTGTGAATTGTATATTTACGACCACCTTCATATTGCCCATTATTCATACCATTCACTACAGTACTCACTTTGCCGGTAATGGTATTAATGGCATAAACAGCATTGTTCGCTTTTTCTCCATACATGGGCCAATCTTGCACTATATAAATGTTATCTTCTGTGATATACCATGACTTGATACCGTTATTAAACTGATAAATTGCTTGTTTATTGTCTAAGACCGTACTGTTGTTATTTTCAGTAACTGCTTTTGCTTTAGATAATAGACATGTAAAGGACAACACTATGGCGCAAAGGCACCAGAACAGGTTTAATGAAAACTTTTTCATGATGTTTATTGGTTTTTAGGTTGGCACACCAATCCCTCATGCGCCTGTTTAATGTTTCAGGTTTTTGAAATGCTCAGGACTGCATGCATCCATTGTTCGTTTTTAGAAATTTCTCAGGTTTCCAG
>CACYRB010000001.1 GCA_902776685.1 uncultured Prevotellaceae bacterium | reverse complement strand
GGAGCGCGAAATCAAATACTACCTGACCAAGCAGAACAAGTACGGCTTGCCGCTCGACATCCGCAAGGACTACACCAAGAACGACTGGATCATGTGGACGGCAGCCATGGCCAAGGACAACAAGACGTTCCTGAAGTTTGTCGACCCGCTGTGGGACTACGTCAACGAGACCTCTTCGCGCGTGCCCATCAGCGACTGGTACGACACAAAGACCGGCAACATGGTAGGCTTCAAGGCCCGCTCGGTTATTGGCGGCTTCTGGATGAAGGTGCTCGCCGACAAGATGGCAGCGAAATAAAATTCGTATAACATAATAATTACAAACCTAAAGTCTAATTCAAAATGAAAAAGAACCAAAAGAAGGTGCACTTCATCCGTTTAGGAGTTGTCGTGGCTTCGCTGGCACTCCTTACGCTCACCAGCTGTAAGGACACTGCGAACATCGAGGACTACGTTGGGGTGCACAAGTCGGATCCTTACGATCCTTCTAAGCCGGTTACGATTTCGAGTTTTACTCCGGAGTCGGGCGGTTTGGGCCAGCAGATTGTTATCAATGGGTCTAACTTTGGCAACGATGTTGACAAAGTGAGTATCACCATTGGTGGAAAACCAGCCGTTCTCGTCAGTGCCATGAGCGACTGTCTCTATTGCTACGTTCCTGCAGGAGCGTTTACTGGTGTCATTGAAGTTACTGTCGGCGACGAGACAACCGGAACACAGACCGCTCGCGCTGCTACAAACTTCAACTACGAGCGTAAGATGGTTGTCGGTAAGCTCTGCGGTTACAAGAATGCCCGTGACGACCAAGGATGGAAAGACGGTCCGTTCGAGACCTGTTGTGGTTTCCGAAACGACGGCGTGATGCAGTTCTCGCCCTACAACCACGACCAGCTCTTCATCGTGTACGACCGGGAGCCCGACTGGACATCTTCAAGAGGAATCCAGTTGGTCGACCTCAAGGAACGCACCTTGCAGACAGTCCTGCCGCTATCGAAGTTCAACAACCAGCGTCTGCGTACCATCGACTTCTGCGTCGACCCGTTCGCTTACGACGAATACGGCAACTGGCTCGGACGTGCGGAAGAGTTCTGGACCGATGCCGACTATCAGAACAATCGCAAGACCCGCTGGTCGGAGCACCTTATTATCTCTGCCGACAACTACAGCAGCAGTTATGAGGCAAACTCGGTGTATATCGTCGACCGCGACCAGAACGGTGACTTCTCGTCCAACTCGCTTGTTACGCCGCTTGCCAACTACAACCAGTGCAACGGTGCATCCATCCATCCCAACGGCGAACTCTATTTCACGAGTTATACGCAGGGACAGGTCCTCCGTCTCGACATGAACACCTATTGGGATTGCATTGAGATGCAGAAGATTGGTGAACGCGACGGTGTTGACCCCCGACTCATCGAGGCTTGGGATCCTTCCGTAAACACCAACAAGTTCGGCGGATTCAAAAAGCTGTTCAACGTGCAAGACCAAGGCTTTGAATGTCAGATCGATATTCACCCCACTGGAAAATTTGCATATATCGTTGTCGTTAATCGCCAGTACATCCTTCGTACCGACTACGACGAGAATGCTAAGGAATTCCTCCCGTCCTATCAGATTGCCGGAACACTGGGCGTCCAAGGTTTAGTCGACGGTGTAGGTAAGAGTGCAAAGTTTTCACGTCCCTATCAGGGTACCTTCGTGAAGAATGACGAGTATGTGAAAGATGGAAAAAATGACGTCTACGATTTTTATCTCTGTGACAATAATCTTTATAATGACCACAGGTATGAATCTCTGGAATCCCATGCCATCCGTCTGCTCACTCCCGAAGGCATTGTAAGAACCTATGCCGGTGGTAGTGCTGCTACCCATCCCGATGGTAAGACCTACGGCTCTGAAAACGGAGAGTTGCGCGACGTGGCTCGTTTCTATCGTCCCACAGGTCTGGTCAACGACTTCCACATTGATAAGATTACAGGCGAGAAGACCCTCATCTTCTACATCCTCGACACGATGAACCGATGCATCCGCACCATCACGATGGAAGAGCCCGAAGACGAGCCCGAAGTGATTGAGGATCTTGAAACAGAATCTGATGAGTAGCTCATTTATCAATAAAATTATTTATAAACCAAAGTCAAAATCAAAATGAAAAAGAACCTAAAGAAGATGCATTTCATCCGCTTTGGAGTCATCGTGGCCTCGTTAGCGCTCTTTACGCTTACCAGCTGTAAGGACACTGCGAACATCGAGGACTATGTGGGTGTGCACAAGACGGATCCTTACGATCCTTCCAAGCCGGTTACGATTACGAGTTTCACCCCGGAGTCGGGCGGTTTGGGTCAGCAGATTGTAATCAATGGATCTAACTTTGGCAACGATGTTGACAAAGTGAAGGTTACCATTGGTGGAAAACCTTCCGTTCTCGTCAGTGTCATGAACGACTGTCTCTATTGCTATGTGCCTGGTGGAGCGTTCACAGGTGTCATTGAAGTCACTGTCGGCGACGAGACAACTGGAACACAGACCGCTCGTGCTGCCACAAACTTCAACTACGAGCGTAAGATGGTTGTCGGTAAGCTCTGCGGTTACAAGACAGCGCGCGACGACCAGGGATGGAAAGACGGTCCGTTCGAGACTTGCGCCGGTTTCCGCAACGACGGTGTGATGCAGTTCTCGCCCTACAACCACGACCAGCTCTTTATCGTCTACGACCAGGAGCCTTACTATGGTACCGTGGCCCATGGTATCCAGCTGCTCGACCTCAAGGAGCGTACCGTGCAGACCATCTTGCCGTTGTCGAAGTTCAACAACCAGCGTCTGCGTACCATCGACTTCTGCGTCGACCCGTTCGCTTACGACGAATACGGCAACTGGCTCGGACGTGCTGAGGAATACTGGACCGATGCAGACTATCAGGACAACCGCAAGACCCGCTGGTCGGAGCACCTCATCATCTCTGCCGACAACTACGACAGCGGATTTGAGGCAAACTCGGTGTACATTGTTGACCGCGACCAGAATGGTAACTTCTCGTCAGGCTCGCTTGTAACACCGCTGGCCAACTACAACCAGTGTAACGGTGCATCTATCCATCCCAACGGAGAACTCTATTTCTCCAGCTATACACAGGGACAGATACTGCGACTCGACATGAACACCTACTGGGATTGCATCGAGATGCAGAAGATTGGTGAACGCGACGGTACCGACCCCCGACTCATCGAGACTTGGGATCCTTCCGTAAACACCAACAAGTTTGGTGGATTCAAAAAGCTGTTCAACGTGCAAGACAGTAGTTTCGAAATCCAGATCGATATTCATCCTACTGGAAAATATGCTTATATCGTCGTTATCAACCGTCAGTACATTCTGCGTACCGACTATGACGAGAATGCCAAGGAGTTCCTCCCGTCCTATCAGATTGCCGGACAGCTGGGGCAGAGAGGCTTCGTCGACGGTGTAGGTAAGAGCGCACTGTTCTCACGTCCCTATCAGGGTACCTTCGTCAAGAACGACCAATATGAGGCTGAAGGCAAGGCCGACATCTACGACTTCTACCTCTGCGACAACAGCTGGGATCGCGATCACACTGGAAATGTCAATGCAGAAGCTCATGCTATCCGTCTGCTCACTCCCGAGGGCATTGTAAGAACCTACGCCGGTGGTAGTGCCGCTACCCATGCCGACGGTAAGCCCTACGGCTCTGAAAACGGAGAACTGCGCGACGTAGCTCGTTTCGACCGTCCTACAGGTCTGGTCAACGACTTCCACATCGACAAGATTACAGGCGAGAAGACCCTCATCTTCTACATCCTCGACACCATGAACCGATGCATCCGTACCATCACGATGGAAGAGCCCGAAGACGAGCCCGAAGTGATTGAGGATCCTGAAATAGAACCCTAAGAGTAACCTATCTAATTACTGTATAATATGAAAAAGTATTTAATCATGTTCATTATGCTCATCGGCGCTTCAATCGGTGCCTTTGCGCAACAGGAAATGGAAATCACGGGTACCGTGACCGACGCTGCGACGGGTGAACCCCTCATCGGTGTTAGCGTTACCGTGAAAAACGTGCCAGGCCTTGGTGTTGCCACCGACATCGATGGTAACTACACCATCAAGGTGAAAGAATTTCAAACACTTGTCTTTTCCTACATCGGCTATGAGAATGTCGAGCAGGTGATAAAGAGTGGCCGCACACGCGTTGACATCGCTTTGAAAGAAGAAAAGCTCAACGCCGTCGACGAAGTGGTCGTAACGGCCATGGGTACACAGAAGAAACTCACCGTGACCGGTGCTGTGACCAATGTGGAAATGGGCGACCTGAAACACTATTCCTCTTCGAACTTCTCGAACACACTGGCCGGTAACGTTCCGGGTATCATCGCATACCAGTCTTCTGGTCAGCCCGGTAAGAATACCTCCGAGTTCTGGATTCGTGGTATCTCTACCTTCGGTGCCGGTGATAAGGCATACATCCTTGTCGATGGTTTCGAACGCGAGAATATCGACGACCTCAACATCGAAGATATCGAGTCGTTCTCTGTGTTGAAAGACGCTTCGGCAACCGCTATCTACGGTTCGAAAGGTGCTAACGGTGTAATCTTGATTACCACCAAGCACGGTAAGGCCGGTAAGGTAAACATCAACGCCAAGTTCGAAACGGCTTACAACACCCGTACCATCACACCTGAGTTCGTCTCTGGTTACGACTATGCCAAACTGATCAACGAGGCTCGCGTCACCCGTAACATCGGTGTGCTCTATCAGCCCGTTGAGCTCGAACTCATCCGTAGCGGTCTCGACCCCGACCTCTATCCCAATGTTGATTGGAAGGACCTGCTGCTTAAGGATGGTGCTTTCAGCTACCGTGCCAACGTCAACCTCAGTGGTGGTGGTGAAACCGCACGCTACTTCGCTTCTATCTCCTACACCGAAGACCAGGGTATGTACAAGACCGACGACACGCTGAAGAACAAATACGACACCAATGCCAACTACAAGCGTTGGAACTATCGTTTGAACGTCGACGTCGACCTCACTCCGACAACGTTGGTGAAATTCGGTGTATCGGGCAACCTGAACAAGCGTAACTCTCCGGGCTTCGGCGACGATGGCGTCTGGGGACAGCTCTTCGGCTACAATGCCCTCTACTCGCCGATTCTCTATTCAAACGGTTACATTCCTTTCCGTGGCGTGACCAATCCTGAGGAATATGGCGGCACTAATCCCGATATCGAAGCATTCGTACGTGATTACGGTAACTACATGAACCCCTGGGTTTCAACCACACAGACAGGTTACAACCAGAACTGGGACAACAACGTTCAGCTGAATGCCACGTTGGAGCAGAAGCTCGACTTCATCACCAAAGGTCTCCGTGTAGATGCCCGCTTCGGCTTCGATACCTACAACTCCAACTGGATCAACCGTCGTCGCATCCCTTCGATGTATGCTGTAGAAAAGCGTAGCACGGAGGATGGATCGATTGAATACAAGAAAGTCATCAATGCTTCCGACATGAAGCAGACTTCGGGAGGTAGCGGTTCGCGCCGTGAGTTCCTCGACATCCTGCTCCACTGGGACCGTACCTTTGCAAAGGCACACACCTTGGGTGTCAACGTGAAGTACACCTGGGACAAGAACACGACTACGGTGAACATCGGCAATGACATCCGCAACGGTGTGTCGCACGTCAATATGGGTCTGGCTGCTCAGGCAACCTATAACTTCAAAAACCGTTACTTCCTCGACTATAACTTCGGTTACAACGGAACAGAGAACTTTGCCGATCATCACCGCTTCGGTTTCTTCCCCGCATGGTCAGTAGCATGGAACATCGGTGAAGAGCCTTGGGTGAAAGACCACATCAAATGGATTGACATGTTCAAGATTCGCTACTCGCATGGTAAGGTAGGTAACGACAACACGGGAATCCGCTTCCCCTACCTCTACACCATTGGCACAACTGCAAATGGCTTAAGCCGCTACGATTTCGGTCAGGTGGGCTCCACCGGCGGTTTGAGATATTCTCTGGTAGCCTCCGACAACGTGACTTGGGAAGTCGCACGCAAAGACGACTTGGGTATCGACCTCTATATCTTTGGCAACAAGTTCAATCTGACAGCCGACTACTTCTATGAGAAGCGTACCGGTATCTTCACCAAACGTCAGTTCCTGCCAGATATGGTTGGTATTGACTTCTTCGACTTAGGCAATAACAATTGGAACTATCCGCGTGCCAACGTGGGTGCTGTTCGTCAGCGTGGTATTGACGGTAACTTCAAATATGAAGACAATATCGGCCAGGTTCGCTTTACCATTCGCGGTAACATGACCTATAGTAAGAACGAAATCTTGGAATACGATGAGGAAAACAACGTCTATCCTTATTTGAACCAGCACGGCTATCGTGTCAATCAGGCACGCGGTCTTGTGGCTCTCGGCATGTTCAAGGACTACGACGATATCCGTAACAGCCCCAAGCAGGAATTCGGTACCTATCAGCCTGGTGACATCAAGTATAAGGATGTCAACGGTGATGGCGTTGTCAATGCCAACGACGAAGTGGCCATCGGTGCCACGAGCACGCCGAACCTGATTTACGGTCTTGGTCTCTCCATCTACTGGAAGGGCTTCGACTTCAACCTCCACTTCCAGGGAGCCGGTAAGGCCACTGCACCTATCTATGGTAAGTGCGTCTATGCTTTCAGCGAAGGTCAGTGGGGTAACATCTTCAAGGGCATGCTCGACGACCGTTGGGTTTCTGCCGACATCAGCGGCAATCCAGCCACCGAGAATCCCAATGCCTCTTATCCGCGTCTGAGCTATGGCGGAAGCAGCAACAACTTCCGTAACTCTACCTTCTGGCTGCGCGACGGCCGCTACCTGCGTCTGAAGAACTTGGACTTCGGTTACACGCTGCCCAAGGTGTTGGTCAACAAGCTGCACTTAGGCAATGTGCGTATCTACGTGCAGGGCACCAACCTTTTCTTCATCTCGAAGAAGTTTGACACATGGGATCCCGAATCCTTGCCCACCAACCCGCGTGGCGAGGCATATCCTATCACCAAATCTATTACGGCAGGTTTACAAGTTAGTCTCTAATCAATATAAGGTTTAGAAATTATGAACAAGAAAATATTTATATTATTCGCGTCTGTTGTTTGCGGCGGTGCATTGTTCACTTCGTGCAACGACCTCGATGCAGACAAATATTTCGTTGACCGCACTACGATTGAAAACGTGTTTGAAGAAGCTACACGTTCCGAGCAGTGGCTGGCCGAGGCTTACTCCTACCTCAGGGGTGGCAATGCGGAAGTTTCCAGCAAGGGCGACACCGGTGGCGGTGGCGGCGACTGGAACCCGTTCAACTTCGATGACGATATGTACTATGGCGACCGCGACCGCTCTCCTGAGTTTGGTGGCGACCTGAAAGATGCCGTCTGGGCATCCTACAATGGCTTCCACGAAGGACTCTACGACGAAAGTGTCAGCCAGAACTCCTGGACCTACTGCTATCGCGGTATCCGTCAGGCTTCTATCTTCATCCAGAACATCTATATGAACAAGGAGCTCAGTCAGGAAGAGATTGAAGACTATCGCGGCCAGGCTCGTTTCCTGCGTGCCTACTATTACTGGTTGCTGCTTCGCAAGTATGGTCCGGTGCCCATCATGCCCGATGAAGGCGAGGACTACACGCTCAGCTATGCAAAGCTTGCCCGCGAGCGTAGCACATACGAAGAAGTTGCTAACTACATCAGCGACGAAATGATCAAGGCCGCCAAAGAGCTGAAGGCCCTGGGTGGTGTGAAGGATCCGCGCGACCAGGACAAGGTGGCTCGCCCGACAGTCGGTGCAGCCCTGGCTACCCGTGCTATTGTCTATATCTATGCTGCCAGCCCGCTGGCCAATGGTCAGTTGCAGAACGGCCAGCACCCCGCAGGTGTGACCGATGCTGTGGCTAAGGCACTCAAGAATTTCGACGGTACTCCGCTGCTCGGCATGGAATACGACGAGTCGAAGTGGGCACGCGCCGCTGCTGCCTGCCGCGACGTCATGGAGCTCAATACCTATGAACTCTATCATGAGCCTGCCGTCACTACTCCGACCGAAGTCTATGCAAAGACCGTTCCTTGCTACGAGGATGGCGACTTCTCTGAGAAGACGTGGCTCGAAGGTGGTTATTCCGACATCGACCCGATGCTCTCTTATCGCAACCTCTTCAACGGTACTGTGAGAGCATACGAGAATCCGGAGTTCATCTTTGGACGTATCAACAATGTTTCTTATGCTGATCCCAACCTCGGTATCGGTGCATTGGTCAGCCACTCTATGCCGACAACGCTGCGAGGCTGGAACACCCATGGCCTGACCCAGAAGATGGTCGATGCCTACTACATGAAAGATGGTAGCGATGCTCCTGGTGCCCGCAGTGAGTGGGGCGAGGGCGACGGCTCTGAGCGTCTTGTCGGTTGGACAACCCGTAACGACATCATCCGCGACAACAAGTATCCCGAACTGCTTATCGGTGCAAGAACCGGTGGTCAGAATGTCTCCTTGCAGTATGTTCAGCGCGAGCCGCGTTTCTATGCTTCGGTTGCCTTCAGCGGAAGCACGTGGGAACTCTACGGCGACCCGTCTGCCGGAAACCGTTTCAAGCAGATTTTCTACTATCGTAACGACGGTAACGGCTATGTCAACAACTTCAAGTACCTGCGTACAGGTATCGGTTGCAAAAAGTTCTATCATCCCTACGACTATCTTGCAACAGGTGGTCACGACTACAGCCACGTGATGGTTAAGGACGAAATGGCTATCCGCTATGCCGACATCCTGCTGATGTATGCTGAGGCATTGAACGAGCTGACTCGCAGCTACGAGATTGCATCTTGGGATGGCTCAACCACCTACAGCATCTCTCGCGACGTGAACGAGATGAAGCGTGGCATCCGCGACGTGCGTCGTCGTGCCGGTCTGCCCGACTATACAGCCGAAGAGTATGGCAATCCCAACTTGCTGCGTGCCAAGATTAAGCGTGAGCGTATGATTGAGTTCCTCGGTGAAGCCAAGCGCTACTTCGACCTCCGTCGCTGGATGGACGCACCTGTAGAAGAGTCTAAGACGATCTATGGTCTTGACGTGTTCCAGACAAAAGACGCGAAATCTACCGATTACACCAATCGTAATAAGTTCATGCAGGTGGTTCCCATCACCAATCTCTCGGCAACTTTCTCCGACAAGATGTACTTCTGGCCCATCAAGCACAGCGAGCTCAAGCGTAACAGCAAGCTGGTTCAGAACCCTGGTTGGACATATAATGATTAATTGAAAATTGAAAATTGAAAATTGATAATTTTATGAAACAGATATCAATATTACTTGCGTCGTTGTTCGGCCTGCTTCTGCTGACCACCTCTTGCAACGACGAGTGGAAAGAAGAACAATATGAGCACTTCGTCAGTTTCAAGGCTCCGTTGAACGACGGTGGTGTTTCGGCCATCTACGTGCCTTATAGCCGCCACAACGATGACGGATCCTACACGTTTGGCGAAGGTTTGTCCAACTATCTGCTGCCGGTCATCGTCAGTGGTACGACAACCAATGGCTCCAACTTCACCGTTGGAATCGAAGAGAGCGATACGCTGAGCATCCTCAACTACGAGCGCTTCCAGAACCGTACCGACCTCTACTACCACAACATGAGAGACTATGCCACTTATCCCTCGACGATTGAGTTCAAGGCAGGCGAAGACATCAGTCTGCTCGATATCCAGTTCAACTTCAAGGACATAGATATGAGCGAGAAGTGGGTGCTCCCGATTCATGTTGCCGGTCCGGCCAACAACGGTTTCAAGCCCCATCCGCGTAAGCACTATGCCACGGCGATGCTCCGTGTATATCCTTACAACGACTACTCTGGCAACTATTCTTCGACAACCCAGACTATGGCTCTCAAGGAAATTGCTGAGAACGGCGTGGGTGGTGAAACGGCTCGCGGCTATGTGGTCGACGAGAACACCATCTTCTTCTATGCTGGAAACAAAATCGGCGAAGACCGTCCCGACCGTAAGAACTACAAGGTATTCGTGAAGTTCGTTCCCGAACCACTGAACCCGAATTCTGGCGACGTCATCATGTATGCTGAGAATCCCGACATGAAGTTCGTGGGTCACGAGGAAGACGAGACGAAGTCTCAGCCTACCTATTCCATCTACGAGCAGCGCGACGAGGTGCAGCCCTACCTGATTCACCGTTACCTCATCATCAGCGACATCGACTACGAGTTTGTCGACTACACGCTGGTTCCCGGACAGGAACGTGCATACGTCGTGAAGGGTACGCTGACCATGGAGCGTAAGATCAATACTCAGATTCCGAACGAGGATCAGGCTATTGAGTGGTAATTCCTTTTTAGGACGTTAACGATAACGCTAACGGAAATGGTCTATCCCAGTTCCCGTTAGCGTTATCTTTATTGAATGTAGGGACGCGGTGTGCCGCGTTAATGTCCCCGTTTTTTAAAAACTTATAACCCTTTAACTCTTTAATAGAATGATTAATAGAATGAAAAAAATAGCCTTGGCATTTTTTGCTTTTCACGTTTCGCTTTTCGCTTTCTCGCAGACCTTCGTGGTTGAGCATCCCATCACGTCGGCGCAGAGCGTCAACTATGTGAACAGTCGTGCCCCCTTGCGCCAGCAGTGTTTCATCAAACTGCCTGTGGGCAGCATCCGTCCTGCTGGATGGATTGGCCGCTACCTGCAACTGCAGCGCGACGGACTCACCGGCCACCTCGGCGAAATCTCGGCATGGCTTGAAAAAGACGGCAATGCCTGGCTCACCACGGGAGGCAATCACGGTTGGGAAGAAGTGCCCTACTGGCTGAAAGGCTACAGCGACCTTGCCTATATCCTCGGCGACGAGCAGATGATTGCCGAGACAAAGACCTGGATAGAGGCTACTTTCAAGAGTCAGCGTGAAGACGGGTTCTTCGGTCCCGCCAATTTCTCAGGTGGCAAGCCCGAGCTGTGGGCGCAGATGATTATGCTCTCCACGCTCCAGACCTATTACGAGTTTACACAGGACCAGCGCGTCATCGACCTCATGACCCGCTATTTCAAGTGGGAACTTGCCCTGCCCGACGACCAGTTCCTTGAGAGCTACTGGGAAAACTCGCGTGGCGGCGACAACCTCTACACCGTGCTGTGGCTCTACAACCGCACGGGCGACGCCTTCCTGATTGACCTGGCTCATAAGATTCACCGCAACACCGCCGACTGGTGTCAAGACTCGGCACTGCCCAACTGGCACAACGTGAACGTGGCGCAGTGCTTCCGCGAGCCCGCTACCTATTGGATGCTCACTGGCGAAGACCGTCATCGTCAGGCGTCTTACAACGACCAGCTGCTCATTCGTCGCATCTACGGACAGGTGCCCGGTGGAATGTTCGGCGGCGACGAGAACTGTCGGCAGGGCTACATCGACCCGCGTCAGGGCGTGGAAACCTGCGGCATGGTCGAGCAGATGGCAAGCGACGAAATCATGTTGCGCTTCACGGGCGACCCCTATTGGGCTGAAAACTGCGAGGACGTGGCTTTCAACACCTATCCTGCTGCCACAACGGCCGACTTCCGTGCCCTGCGCTACATCACCTCGCCCAACATGGTACAGAGCGACTCGAAGAATCATGCCCCGGGCATCGACAACAATGGTCCCTTCCTCTCCATGAACCCGTTTAGCAGTCGTTGCTGTCAGCACAATCATGCACAGGGTTGGCCCTACTACAGTGAGAACCTTGTCTATGCCACACCCGACAACGGCGTCGCCTTTGTGCTCTATGGCGCCTGCGAAGCCCGCCTGAAGGTAGGGCAGGGGGCCGACCTCACCGTCAAGGAAGAAACCCACTATCCGTTCAACGACCAGGTTGACCTGACCCTTCAGCTGAAGAAAAAGACCCAGTTCCCGCTCTATCTGCGCATTCCCACATGGGCACAAGGCGCATCTGTCAAAATCAATGGCAAGCTGGAGAACGTAGCCCTCGAAAGTGGAAAATACGTCTGCATCAATCGTCAATGGAAGAACGGCGACCGCATCACGCTGGCCATGCCCATGAGACTCAGCCTTCGTCAGTGGACGGCCAACAAGAACAGCGTTTCTGTCGACTACGGTCCGCTCACTCTTTCGCTGAAGATTAAGGAACGCTATGTCACCCGCGACAGCAAGGAAACCGCCATCGGCGACTCCAAATGGCAGAAGAATGCCGATGCCTCGAAGTGGCCCACCACCGAGATTTATGCTGATTCGCCTTGGAACTATGCACTCTATCTGCCCGACGGACAACTGCAAATCGACCGTGTGCGCACCCCGTGGCCTGCCGACGATTTCCCCTTCACGCTCGAAAGCACACCCATCAGCTTCCGTGCCAAGGGACGACTCGTGCCCTCGTGGACGATGGACAAGTATGAGTTGTGTGGCATCCTGCCCGAAGAAAATGCCGAGAAGTCGGCTGAGCTCTACGACATCGAGCTCGTTCCCATGGGTGCCGCCCGCCTGCGCATCTCTGCCTTCCCCGTGGCAAAGAAGTAATCGAGCTGCGGATGAGCACAGACTCCTCCATTAGCATATAGGGGAAGGCAAACGCTTCGCTGGTGATAAGTGAAAAGTGAAGAGTGAAAAGTCTCCATTGGCATGTAGGGACGCGGCGTTCCGCGTTAAGCAGTGAGGTATGCGCGGCGTGCCACGTTATCATTTGCAGCGGATGAACACGGAACAATACGGAAAAATCTCCATTAGCATGTAGGGACGCGGCGTGCCGCGTTAAAAATATCGGCTCTTTGTCTCTTGTCGACTCATAACGCGGCACGCCGCGTCCCTACATGCTAATGGAGAGGTTATCTCCTCATCATTTTGTTCTCATTTTTCTTGCATTTCGCGGCAAAATTTTGTATCTTTGCAGTTGATAACAACAATACGAAAAACACATTTAAAAGTAAAGAAAAATGAGTAAAAAAACGATGAAAGACACAATCACACTGTTGGGCATCTCATTCAGTTTCAAAGACGTTTCGCCGATGCTACCGCTATGCTTCTGCGACGAGTGCCCACTCGCAACCGACTGCCTGAGCCATGCCATCGGCCAGCAAGTACCTCACGACAAAACCTTTGGCCGGGCCGTTTACCCGACAGCTTACAAGAACAACGACCGTTGCCCGCACTACAAGAAGGTTCGTGCCATCCGTGCTGCCTACGGCTTCGCACCTCTTTTCCGCGAAGTGAAGCTCAAGGATGCCGCTCTGCTACGCTCGGCAATGTACGATTATCTGGGTAGCCGTTCCTATTACTATCGCTACAACAGCGGCGAGTACATGCTCACCCCGGAACAACAGGAGTGGATTCTCAACCTTTTCCGCCGTCACGGTTACACCCAGGGCCTTGAGTTTGAAGGCTATGTCGAGAAGATAGACCTCTCCTAACCCTCCCGATGCCACCCTCACCGACCACACTAAGCCCTCTTTTCGCAACACAAAAAAGGTTCCTGCGCATCTCAAATAAAGGTTTCCGCGTAACACGAAAAAAGGTTCTGTGCAACAAAAAAAAGGGTTCCCCCCTCACATGACGGTTTCTCAAAATCGATACCCGATTTTGAGAAACCGTTTTTCACATTGTGAGAAACCATTTATCATGACTTGAGAAACCGTTTCTCACGACGTGAGAATCCGTTTCTCAAATAGTGAGACTCCTTCGCTTGTCGCAGAATAAATGAAAAGAACTGTATTTCAGCGACTTAGTTTTTTGACTTAACGATTCCGGTTGACCACTTTTAGTCATATTTGTAATGTCAGTTGATTATAAATTTGGTTGATTGTGTTTTATTATATTTTTGTTTTTAGTTGCAAGTGGCTTCTTGACATAATAAACATAATAAAACCCCGAAAGTTTGCCAAACTTTCGGGGTTCATTCATAAAGGTTTTACCTCTTTTTTGTTATGAATTTCATAAAAAGCACTTAAAACAGTGCAGCTTTCTGTATTTTTTTGCACTAAAATCAGTGCATTACCTGTTGATGTCTTTTCTGCCTATTCAATCACGGCGCACCAGCCGCCGTTGCGGACGAGGTGCATGTTGATTTCAGTCGAGCCGTTGACTGTCTGCGTGGCTTTCTTGTAGTCCTGGGCCTGACGGTTGGCGTTGACACCATCGTGGAAGTAGGTCATGCGACGCTGGTTGCCTTTCAGGAAGTCGAGCTTCACGTTGATGTCCTGGGGGCGGTCGCCAGTGATGGCACCGATAAACCATTTGTTGTCCTTGCGCTTGGCTACGACCAGATGGTCGCCTGCCTTGGCTGAGAGCACGCGCGTCTCATCCCATGTGACGGGCACCGAGGCGATGAACTCCGTGCACTCGGGATTCTCCAGATAGCGTGTGGGCGAGTCGGAGAGCATCTGTATACCGCTCTCGAAGACCACGTAGAGAGCCATCTGATAGGCACGTGTGCCGGCTCCCATGGCATTGGCGTCGGTGGTGTGGTTTTGTTCGGGTTGTGCGTTGAGCATGGCACCTGGCGTGAAGTCCATCGGACCGACGGCGTTGCGCATGAACGGCAGCCAGATAGAGTTCTTCGGCTCGCAACCGCCACACTGTTCCAGTCCGCGCACGCCCTCATACGAGAGCAGGTTGGGGTAGCGCTGTTCCAGACCGGAGGGCTTGTAGGCTCCGTGGTAGTCGATGAGCAGGTGATGCTTGGCAGCTTCCTTGACTACGCGCTCGTAGAAGTTCACCATCCACTGGTCTTGACGGTCCATGAAGTCAATCTTACAACCGGCCACACCCCATTCCTCGTACTTGGCAAAGAGCTCCATGTTGTTCTCCACCGTGAGCCAGGTCAGCCAGAGCACCAGTCCCACGCCACGCTGCTTGCCATAGCTGATGAGCTCGGGCAGGTCGATGGCGTCGATGGTGTGGAGTGGGTCGCGTGTGGTGCGGCTCCAACCTTCATCGAGAATGATGTATTTGATGCCGTATTTCGAGGCGAAGTCGATGAAATACTTATAGGTCTCGGTGTTGATGCCGGCCGTGAAATCGACGTTCCACACCATTTTGTGGTTCCACCAGTCCCAGCTCACCTGTCCGGGCTTTATCCACGACGGGTCTTTAATCTCGTTGCGACCGCCCAGCACAGCCTCCATCGTGTTCTCCACCAGTTCGCCGTCTTGGCGGGCAATGACGAAGAAGCGCCAGGGGAAGGTGCGGGTGCCGTCGGTGCGGGCGATGTAGTCGGCTGTCTTGGTGAACTTCACGCTGCGGTCGCCGTCGGGAGTGAACTCAAGCGGACAGGGAGGGAAGACAGCACGCATGGCGTTCTCGCCGGTGCCTTTGAGGAACATGCCCGGATAGTCGCGCAGGTCGCTTTCGCTGAACAGCAGCTTCACGGTAGGCGTCTCGATGAAGATGGGCAGATAGGTCATGCGGTCGTCGGCACCATAGGCAGCCGTCTGCACGGTGCTGTAGGGCTCTTCGCACGAAGTCCTGAAATGTCCTGTACGCGAGATGACGGCCTTGTTGTCGGTGGCGAATTGCAGTTCGCAACATTCATCCTTCACGTCGATCTGTCCCTTCTTCTGGGTGCTGAACCGATAGGCCACGCCTTTGTCGTAGGCGCGGAAGTCGATGGTGAAGTCGCGGTCGAAACTCAACGTCAGCTGGTTGCAGTGGTCGGCAATCTCGGCAAACTTCATCGGCACAACGGGGCGGATGCGCTCGTAGATGGCTTTCGCCTGTGCGCGTTTCACCTTGGCATTCTCGCCCAGTGTCTCGCCAGGCAGTTGCAAGGCGATGGCACAGTTTTTCAACACTTCGTTGCCGTCGACACTGACGCTGTAGGCAACTTTCTTATCAACGCTGACGGTGATGACGGTCTTTCCGTCGGGCGACTTCACAGTGTAGTCCTTGGCCTGAACATGAAGCAAGCCAAAAGCCAACAAGGCGAACAATAGATTGATTTTTTTCATTATTTCTTCAGTTCTTTAGTGAACGAGTAGGGTGCTGCGCTGTCGGCGGTACCGCGCTGAAGGTTGGGTGTTGCCGACATGGTGTAGGTGATGGTTCCGCCTTGCAGGAGCTGGTCGTGAGTGAGGAAGTTCTTGTCGTGCGGAGCACCGTTGAGCAGCATCTGGTCGACGTAGCGGTTTTTGCAGCTGTTGTTCGGAGCCTCAAAAACCATCGTGCGGCCATTCTCCAGCGATAGCGTGAGTTTCTTGAAGAACGGTGTTCCGAGAGCATACTCGTTGCTTCCCGGGCAAACAGGATAGAAACCCATAGCTGAGAAGACATACCATGCCGAGGTCTGACCGTTGTCCTCGTCGCCGCAATAGCCGTCGGGCGCAGCGGTGTAGAGCTTGTTCATGGCCTCGCGAATCCAGTATTGCGACTTCCAGGGCTGACCGCTCCAGTCGTAGAGGTAGAGCATGTGCTGTATGGGTTGGTTGCCGTGGGCATAGTTGCCCATGTTCATAATCTGCATCTCGCGAATCTCGTGGATGACACTGCCGTAGTAGCTGTCGTCGAAGATTGGCGGCACGACAAACACCGAGTCCATCATCAGGTTGAACTGGTCGCGTCCGCCCATGAGGTCGATAAGTCCCTGCACGTCGTGGAACACCGACCAGGTGTAGTGCCACGAGTTGCCCTCGGTGAAGGCGTCGCCCCACTTGTAGGGACTGAACGGGCTCTGGAACGAGCCGTCCTCGTTGCGGCCGCGCATCATCTTCGTTTCCTTGTCGAACACGTTTTTATAGTTCAGCGCGTGTTTCTTAAACGGCTCCAGCTCTTTCTTCGATTTTCCCAGCGACTGACCGAACTTATAGATGCACCAGTCGTCGTAGGCATATTCCAGTGTGCGGGCCACGCTCTCGTTGATTTTCACGTCGTAGGGCACATAGCCCAGCTTGTTGTAATAGTCGAAGCCGTAGCGGCCCGTCGACTGAATCTGCGGGTGTACAGCATTGGCACCGTGCACCACGGCCTTCCAGAGCGTTTCGGCATCGTAGCCGCGCAGACCTTTCAGGTAGGCATCGGCAACGACCGACGCCGAGTTGTTGCCCACCATACAGCCGCGATGGCCCGGGCTGGCCCACTCGGGCAGGAAGCCGCTCTCAAGATAAGTGTTGGCCAGACCTTCCTGCATCTTCTGGTTCATCGACGGATAGACCAGATTGAGCAGGGGGAACAGACAACGGAACGTATCCCAGAAACCAGTGTCGGTGAACAGATAGCCCGGTCGCACCTCGCCGTTGTAGGGGCTGTAGTGCATCACCTTGCCTTCGGCCGTGTTCTCGGCAAAGCAGCGGGGGAACAATACCGACCGATAGAGGCAGGAATAGAACGTGCGGATGTTGTCGACATTGTCGTCTTCCACCTTCAGCCTGCCCAGTACCTCGTTCCATCGGGCACGGCCGGCAGCCTTCACCTGGTCGAAATCGCCGTTGCCCAGCTCCTTCAGGTTCTCCATGGCCTGCTCTTCGCTGATGAACGACGAGGCCACGCAGACGGCAACCTGCTCGCCGCGCCTCGTGGGTTGAAACTCGACGATGGCGCCGACATGGTTGCCCTGCAGCTCATTGCCGTCTTTCACGTCGCACTCCTTATAGCTGTCGCCGCGGTGTTCGCCCTTCACGTCGACAACCTTATACGATTTGAAGGGATGGTCGAAGACCAGCACAAAATAGTTCTTGAAGTTCTCGGGCACGCCGCCGCTGTTGCGCGTGGTATAGCCCACAACCATGTTGCGCTCGGGAACGATGCGCACGTAGGAACCACGGTCGAAGGCGTCGATGATGACTGAGGCCTTATCGGTCGTGGGGTAGGTAAAGCGCATGGCACAGGCACGCTCCGTCGGTGCCAGCTCGGCCGTCACGTCGTAGTCGGCCAGATACACGCTGTAGTAGTGAGGCTGCGCCACCTCGGCCTTGTGCGAGAACCACGAGGCGCGACGGTCTTGATGGAACTGCGCATCGCCCGTCACGGGCATTACCGAGAACTGCCCGTAGTCATTAATCCACGGAGAAGGCTGGTGAGTCTGCTTAAAACCGCGAATCTTGTGGTGACCATACACATAAGCCCAGCCGTCGCCCATCTTGCCAGTCTGCGGCATCCAGAAGTTCATGCCCCAAGGCATGGCAATGGCTGGATAGGTGTTGCCGGTTGATAGTTCGAAACTCGAGTCGGTACCCATAAGCGGGTTAACGTAGTCTACTGGCTCGCGTGTCTGTGCCGTTGTCGCCATTGTGGCCAACAGCAGCATTGAGGTAAATAAGTTTCTGAATTTCATATTGATTAAATTGATGTGATATCTCGCCATTTTCCTTTATCCTTGAAATTACCTTGCAAAGATAATATAAAAAAGGAAAAGTACCAAATTTTTTTTCGATATATCCTATGCGCTTCGCTAATGAATAATGAGTAATTAATGCCATTAGCATATAGGGACGCGGCGTGCCGCGTTATATTTCGACAAAAAGACAAAGAGACGATATTTTTAACGCGGCACGCCGCACATCCCTCACTACGCTCGCCCTCCCGTAGCCTTCCCCTACATACTAATGGAGATTTTCCGTGCTCTTCCGTGTTCATCTGCTGCTTTTCTCCTCGCCCTCGGGGATAGGTTGGGATGGGGGTGTAGGTGCAGAGGTAGGTTGTGCGGGTGCGGGGTCCTGTGGCTTTGCGGCCGGACTGCTTTCCTCTGAGGGCTTGGCCTTTTCTTGTTCCTTCGGCTTGTCCGACTTTTTGCCTTCGGACTTCTTGTCATCAGTCTTTTTGCGAACGGCGGGAATGCCGTCTTTCTGATTGAGCAGGTTTTCTACCTTGTGTGCCACCGATGCGGAATAGGCATTGAAGATGTTGAAGGTGATGAGGATGTCGGTAATGTGATTGTCGGCTATGTATTGCCGGAGGTTCTTGGTGAAGTAGCGGAAGTCGATGACGTGAACCTCCTGAAACGAGTAGGTCATGAAGCCTGGTAGAGCGTTGCCGAAGCTGTCTTTGATGATGAGCAGTCGGCGGTTGCTCTTCACTTGCGTCTTGATTTTGCACATTCGTGCGTCGCCGCCGAGGAATGTGCCGTAGGTGTGTGGGCTGCCGTCGCGGAACGAATAGAACAGCGGACCGTTGAAGGGTCGGCTCTCGCCGCGAATCAGTCCGTCTTCAACCTGATATTCTACATAGGAAGTGGTGTAGGTGCTGTCGATGGGTGTGTAGTAGACGAAGTCCTCGGGCGACTGCTTTACTGCGATGTCGTGCGAATAGCCGTACATGCTGCCCACGTAGCGGTGGACCACATGGCGGCGGTAGCCTTTCTTCAGTTCGGGGAAGGGCACGCGGGCTGTGGCGGCGAAAGCCTGGGCTGCATAATAGGCACCCAGCGCCAGCCAGTGGTGGTCGGTGCGCATGTAGATGTCTTCGGCGGCGTGGCGTGCCAGGGGTGTGTAGGCATCAACGGCCTTGACATCGGGTGTGAGGTGGGCGTGAATGTTCTTGATGGTGGGCAGCTGCGGCTTTACGCGTTTCCTGACTTCGTCGGGGCAGTAGAACTCAGCCGGGATGGGAATGACCATAGCATACACGTTGACCTTCGGAAACGTTTTCTTGTAGAGGTTGACGGCATTGGCATATTCCACGCCGCCCGATGCCGAGCCACCGTAAGCCATGAATGCCCTGACGTTGGGCACCTTGCCCACGATGATGATGCCGGCATGTGCAATCTTGGCTTCGTCGTCGGCATTGAGACGATTCACGTATTCTTCAATGTCGCCGTCTTTCGCGCTGTTGTCTTGCTCCGGCTTCTTGGTCTCGGCCGCATGAAACGTGACGGTCTGGCTGGTGGTGATGCGGGCAAGGTCTTTCAGTTCCATGCTGAGCGACATGAACCTGTCGCGAAACGGCTCGCTGTCGCTAAACCACGACGATACCTCGCTCGTGAACGTGCCGCTCATGAATCTGTCGACCGTAAACTCGGGAAATTGCTTCAGGGGGCGCTTCTCGAGTTCGGAGAAAGTGGAACGCGGAAAGGTGTCGAAGACAACGGCAAGGCCGATGAAAACGACAGCAATTACGGCAATATATAATTTTTCACTTTTCAAAATCTTGTATAGATAAATGCATTGTTGGTTGCGCCCACGAGCAGGGCAACGCTTGCGACGAACAGGACGACCGACAGCAGCGTGCGCGTGGCGAAGACCATCTTGGTCTTGAACCGGCGGTTGGCTACGTGGCGGTCGAACAGTGTGGCAACAGTCTTGCGCACGGGCATGCAGAAGACGATGGCCGTCAGCCAGAGCCAGAAGTTGTCGGTGATTGCACTCGTCGTGACAAAGTCGTGGAGCGACTGGGCCCGTCCGACATACGCGTTGAAGAACACGCCCATCTGCGTGAAGTCGTCGAAATAGAATATGCCCCAACCCGTCACCACTAGCAGCAGACTGTACAGGCGGAAAATGAGGGATGAGAAATGGTACCACGAATTACTCGAATTACTCGAAGTGAGTGATGAGGGAGCAGACTTTTTCTTTGTATAGTAGGGCAGGCGCAGCAGGGTGTACTTCTCTGTCATCACGATGATTCCGAAGTAGAGTCCCCAGATGATGAAGTTCCACGACGCCCCGTGCCACATGCCCGTCAGCATCCACACCACCATGATGTTCCAGGCCTGATGCCGGCGGTTGCCACCCATAGGTATGTAGACATAGTCGCGGAAGAAGCTGCCGAGCGAGATGTGCCATCGCCGCCAGAAGTCGGTGATGCTGTCGCAGCAATAGGGATGGTTGAAATTCTCCTTGAAGTGGAATCCCATGCAGCGTCCCATGCCGATCGCCATGTCGGAGTAGCCCGAGAAGTCGAAATAGATTTGCAGCGTGAAAGCCGTGATGCCAATCCATGCGCCCGAGGTGGTGAGGCTTCCCAGTCCGTCAACCAAGAACTGGTCAACAATCTCGGAAAACTGATTGGCAAGAATCACCTTCTTGCCCAGTCCGATGAGGAAGCGGTAGATGCCGTCGGAGAGGTCGCTGGCAGTGACGTGCCGGTTGTTGATTTCTTCGGCAATGGTGCCGTAGCGCACGATGGGTCCTGCGATGAGCTGCGGAAACATCGAGATGTAGAGCAGCAGGTCGGCAAACCGTCGTTGGGCAGGCGATTCGCGGCGGTAGACATCAACCAGATAGGAGATAGACTGAAACGTGTAGAACGAGATGCCGATGGGCAGGGCGATGTGCGGAACCGGAATGGCGAGCCCCAGGCTGTTCAGTGCCTCGGCAAAGAATCCGGCATACTTAAACGTGGCGAGGATGAGCAGGTTACACACCAGTCCGCCGACGAGCGCCTTGCGCCGATGCCGCTGCTGGCCGTCGATGATGCGGCCCGCCACATAGTTGAGCAGCACGCTCACCAGCATCAGGAACACATACATTGGCTCGCCCCAGGCATAGAAGATGAGCGAGAACACCACGAGCATTGCGTTCTTCACATGGTGGCTCTTCACGGCCTGCCCTCTCGCAATCCATCGGTCGAACAGTCCGCCCAGCATATAGCACAGTGCAAATGCCGGAATGAAGACAAACAGGAAGAACAAATCAGAAAATACCATGTTATGTTTCCGCTACAATGTTTTCAGCTTGCAAAGGTACGGTTAAGTGAGCAGAAAACCAAATTTTATTTTGGTTTTATCGAGCGATAGTACCTTCGATGACAGTCAGAGGTACAATTAAGTGAGCAGAAAACCAAATTTTATTTTGGTTTTATCGAGCGATAGTACCTTCGACGACAGTCAGAATAATCATTCACCATTCATTATTTCGGGTGCACTACACTTAAAAAATCTTAACAGCCGAAGTGAAACATATATCGTTCGCCTCGTGAAATGTTAACGCGCCATTTTCGTTTTAACACTCTCTATAAGTCCTCTATTGTCCCCTTCACTCCCCTTTTCATCCTTCATCTTTGATCCCTCATCCCTGAAACATATATGTTTTGGGTTGCAAAAGACCGTCTTTTACCCTCCAAAAGACCGTCTTTCATCACCCGAAAGCTTATCTTTTGCAGTGTGAAACATATATGTTTTGGAAGTGAAGAGTGAAAAGTGATAAGTGAATAGTGTTGTAACACATTGAGCGAAAGCAATTTGCAATACACTTTTTGTGAGGCGATATTTTCTATTGCGTGGACCATTGTTCCACAGCTGATATTTTCGACCAATAGGCGCGTTAAAATTTCCCTCGCCACCGCCCAAATTTTAACAATCGGAGTTTGACATTTTTTGTTTTAAATCATATGTTTATATGTATTTTTTTCATTTCTTCGCAAACAAAGCGTACTTTTTGCGTTTTCTTCGCAAGCGAAGCGTACTATAAAAACGATGACTTATAATCTCTCGCTGAAATCGCAGAAATAACAGAATTTTTCAACTTTACATAAATCGTTCACGCTCGGAAGACTTCAAGCAAGCTTGGTCTTCTCTTGCTTAATCACGATTTTCAACTTTCAACTTTCAAAAAGCGTACTAAAGAAACGATTTCGATAAATAGTTTAAGACTGTCGATAAAAAAGTATCTTTTTTCTGATGATTTATGTCTTAATCCCATTAATGTGTGTTAAATACACATACTTATTGTTAACTCGTGTTAATACTTGTGCTGAAATGTTTGTGTTATATCAGAAATGTAGCTAACTTTACATCGCATATCTGTAAAATGATGTAAATTAATAGTATCATAGTATCAAAAGTAAACTTTAAAATTTTATAAAAAGATTATGAAGAAAATTCTACTATTGTTTGTGTCGATGCTTTGTTGCGGCACAATGTTTTCGCAAACGGTCTATTCCGATATAGACTACATTGAGAACACGTCGAATGCGTACATCAACACGGGTTACACCCACAAGACAACCACCCGCGTTGAAATGGAGTGTGAAATCAGCAGTAACACTGGTGGTGCAAACGCCGTTTTGTTTGGTGGTCGTACTGCTGCTGGAAATGCCGACAACTTTACTTTTTTTGCTAATCAGGAATTTCAGAATTCGTTTGCAGGAACTTTTGATTTCGGGCCTTATAATCCCAACCGAAAAATGGGAGCCGCTGCGGGCAATGTACCGACTGGCGAGAAGGTGAGGATTACCGTCAGCAAAGATGACGGCGTGAAGATTTACAAAGAGGGCTCAAGCACCCCAGACGGAACCATCGACGCCATAACAGGAACGGCAGGCGATGGCACCAAGCCGTTGTATATTTTTGATTTGAACGACAACAACTCTAAGAAAGGCTGGCTAAGCCACATGAAGCTCTATAGCTTCAAGATTTATGAGGGCGATTTTCTGGTGCATAACTATGTTCCCAAGCTCCGCCGTCAGAATGGCCAGAAGGTGGCCGGACTCTACGACACAGAGACTGATGCGTTTCTGACGTCGGCAAATGCAACGGCGTTCAACTATCCGGAGCCTCCGTTAGCTGTCGTAAGCACGGAACCCGTAAGATTTATCGAAAGTGCCAATGCTTCGGCTGCACCTTATATTAATACGGGCTACTGCCCCACGGCAAGCACGAAGGTCAAGATGACCTACAGTGTCAACAATGTTGGAAGCGGGAATCGTATTCTTTTCGGTACCGTTACACAATCGACCCCGCTCACAAATGCTTTTACTCTCTGGCAATATCTGAACAATGACAACCCCTTCGATTTCGGTACTGGCAATGCTGCCCGTGCATACGCAAGAGCGTTGGCTCCTTGGGGTGAGATTCTCTATTTTGAAAACGACATAGATGATTTGACGGCTACAATAATGACTGGAGCGGAAACATCGTATACCATGTCTGAACGTATGGGTGATTTGAATGATTATAAGACCGATTTCCAGAACTCGGCACCGATATATATCTTTGCTCGTAATACCGGCGGCACAGCATCGGTGTTCGGTTACATGAAGCTTTTCAGTTTCCAAATCTATGAAGATGGCCAACTTGTCAGAGACTATGTGCCTGTAGCTGCAACAATGAGCGATGGTACGACTGTCGGTGCACTGAAGGACCTTGTAAGCGGCGAAGTGCTGACCTCGGCAAACAGCAATCCGCTGGCATATAGCACCGATGATGAAAATACGTTCACGTTGAGTCTTACCAATGGTTTCTGCACTTTCAGCGACGTGCGTCCATACAATATTGTGACAGAAGGCGTGAAGGCATACGAGGCAAAGAAAGTTTCGGATAATCTTGTTAATTTGACAGAGATAGGGAACAATATTCCTGCAAACACTGGTGTGGTGCTGTACGGAGAAGGCGCACAGCAAGTTGAACTGACCGTCAGGGAAAGTGACGGCAACCAGGCGACGGCAGAAAACATCATGCGTCCTAATGTGACAGCACGTCAGCTCGCACAGACTTCTGACGATGGCACAAACTACTTGCTGGCTCTTAGCGATCAAGATCCTACGGAATGTGTCTTCCGTCCTACTTCGGGCGAAGGAACGCTCAGTGCACGCAAAGCTTATCTCGTTCTTCCCCAAAATGCCGATGCAAAATATTATATCGGATTTGCCGACGACGCAACGGGCATCAGCAGCGCTTCGCTAATGAACAATGAAGAAAGAAGTGCAAGCGGAGTTTACGATCTGCAAGGTCGCAAAATGGATAATGCATCTTCTCTGAAAAAAGGTGTTTATATTATAAACGGCAAAAAAGTTGTACTGAATTGAGTGTAGAACAAAATCACCTATCCATCATCTGAGGGGGGGCATCTCACCCCCCCCTCTCAGCGTGGAGGAGATAAAGGTGGTTTCAGTTTTGTCGAACGAAAACAATTTATGTTAAATAGAAAAAAGCAGAAATGAAAAAGAAATTATATTATATAGCACCGGTGATAAAAATGGCGAAATCAACAGACCCTCTTTGTTTCACGATTAACGCCAGTGGCCCAGAGGTTGACAACAACGATGCTCTTGGCAAGGAATCTCTGTACGACGAAGAATGTGAAGATGTTACCACAACTTTGTGGGATTGAAAAAGAGTGGTTTTCTTCGCAAACGAAGCGTACTAAAGAAACGATTAGTCAAAAATCCCCCTCTAACTCCCCCTTTGTAAGGGGGGAGAACATTGGTATAAAACCATTCTTTAGTTAAGGTTAACGTTACGTTAACGTCAACGGGAACGGGAACTATGTACTATGAACTATGCAGCAAGGGGGAGAACATGGTATAAACCATTTCCCCCCCTGTGTTTAACCTTAAACCGACAGAGATGAATAAGTTATTAATTTTTTTAGGCTTACTGATAAGTACGGTTGCGATGGCCCAGAGACCGGATGTCACGGAAGTGGCATATATCGAGACAACGACGGATATGGAGACCGTTCCATACATCAATACCGGCTATGTCTACACGGCCTCTACGCGCGTTGTGATGAAATGCAAAATTACCGACGGAGGGGCAAACTCGGTGTTGTTCGGAACGCGCGAGAAAGCACAGGCTGGAGCATTTGCTTTCTCATATCGCAAAGGCAACTCGATAACGGGAATGCTTGAGTGCAACACGGCAGTGGCATCAGGGAATATAGAGTTGCCTGTGGGAAAGATAGTCAGGATTGAAGCTGAGGGGAATACGGCCAATATCTACATGGGCGACGAGAGTGTCCCCTATTCTACAATCGTATGCGACGAAGCCATTGCCGATGGTACCACGCCGATATATATCTTCAATTTGCATCACTATTGCAGCGTGTACACCTCGCCAACCTATATGCGCCTATACAGCTTTCAGATATACGAGGGTGAGGAACTTGTAAAAGACTATGTGCCCGTAGTAACCAGTGATGGAGATACGGGCCTGCTTGAAAAGAATAGCGGCGACCTGTTATTCTCGCCAAACAGTGCTCCGTTTGTGTATGGCACGAATGATTCTGATGAATTGAAAGAGGTTGCTTATATCGAGAGTGTGTATACAAATCCTACTGTCGGAGCATACATCAACACGGGTTACAAACCAAAGTCTACGACCAAGGTGGTTATGGAATGTAACATTTCTAACCAACACTCATCGCCCAATGAGAATATCTCTCTGTTCGGTGCACGCACATCGGCCACAGAGAAAAGCTTTGTGCTGCATGCTTTCATTTCTGGCAATTCCAATAACCGGCAATGGAACGGGCGATACGATTTCGCAAAATACAACTCGCCGGAAGTGATTGGTGACAAAGCTATTGAATGTGGTAAAAAGTATAAGGTAGTTGCCGACAACACAGGTGCGTATTTCTATGCTGAAACCGAGGGGGGGTATAGCTCGTCGCCATCGGTAGTATTAGACAACTCGGCAAAGAAAGACATAGATTTCGCAGCCGACTATCCCATGTACATCTTTGCGTTAGACGAGAAGAATACGGTGAAGGATGGCAGCCGGCCCTGGTATGCCTATATGAAACTATACAGTTTCCAGATCTATGAAAACGGAGAGATGGTGAAAGACTACGTGCCTGTTGCTGCGGAAGACGGCAAAGGCGGACTGAAAGACAGGCTGACGGGCGAGACCTTGTTCTCAAGCAACTCAACCCCTTTTGTAACGCCTTCAGATACCAGCCCGGTTGAGGAGCCAATGGAAACCTCTCCCGTCAGATACATTGAGTCGACATTCGACATGGACCCGGCTCCATATATCAATACCGGATATATTCATAAATCTAACACGCGGATAGAACTGGAGTGCGACATCAACGAGCTCGGTACGCCCAAAGGACAGCCGTCGGTATTGTTTGGCGCACGCACTGCGGCTTACAACCAGGCGTTTAACTTTTTCTCCTACATGGATGATGCCAGTGTATTGTGGAAAGGAACGTTTGACTGTCCGCGCCGCGGCGTCGGTACTGTCGATATTCCGAGAGGAGAGAAAATCAGAATCGTAGCCAGCAAGGATGGCGCATACGTCTATAACGACGCCAGCGAGAGTCCGTATGCCACTATACCTGCAGCGGGAACAATGACAGACGGTGCATATCCCATGTATATCTTCGACCTCGACAATGCTGGTATGCGCAGAGACTGGCCATCGTTTATGAAACTCTATCGTTTCAAAGTGTATGAAGGCGACGTTCTCGTCAGAGACTATGTGCCTGTAGTTGTCAAGAAAAACAATGGGAAACCAGTAGGAGGACTGAAAGACCTGGTGAGCGGCGATGTGCTGACATCGGCCAACGGAACACCGTTTAAATATGAGAAAAGATATGAACTGAGTCTGACCAACGGTTTCTGCACATTCAGCGATGCCTATCCCTATGTCGTCGAGACCGAGGACGTTGCTGCATATTTCGCCACGGAACTGTCGGGCGATAAAGTTATTTTGTCGCAAACAGACAATATACCTGCAAATACCGGCGTTATTCTCTATGGCAAGGAGAAAGAAAGCGTGACACTGAGAATTGCAGACGCACTGCCTGAGGAGTCAGAAACCAATATGCTGAGGCCGAATGTAGAGCCAAGTGTCCTTACCGCAACGTCTGGCGGATATGCTAACTATATGCTTGCGGCAGACTCAGACGAGGAAGGGAAGATCATTTTCCGTCAGCCTGTCGGCGAGGAGCGGCTTGCAGGCAATCGCGCATATCTGGCTTTGCCCGTCGAGAGCGGAGATAAGGTGAAATATTATATTGGCTTTGAAGGTGAGCCGACGGGAATCCTGGATGAAGGATTAAGGATGAAGGATGGAAGTAATAATCCATCATCCCTCATCTCTCATCCCTCCTCCATTTACGACTTGCAAGGCCGGAAAATCTCTTCCTCTTCGGGTAATACGAGTAATTCGTGGTACCATCCATCGTCCAAACCAGGCGTATATATATCAGAAGGGAAGAAAATCGTGATTAAGTGAGAGCAGAAAGAAGCTCGCTTCATTTCTGCCGAGCGTGAACGATTTATGTAAAATCGTGATTAAGTGAGAGCAGAAAGAAGCTCGCTTCATTTCTGCCGAGCGTGAACGATTTATGTAAAATTGTGATTAAGTGATAACTCTCCATTAGCATGCAGGGGAAGGCGTGCGCTTCGAATAGTGAGTAATTGCGTTGATGCACCAGTTAAGGTTAACGTTAACATAAAGAATAAATAATACGAAGAATATGAATAAAAAATTATTTGTCATCGCACTGATACAGAGTCTATCTGTTACGCTCGGGGCACAGGAACCGACCTACAGGCAAGTCGTAGTCGGGGGCGAAACCACTTTTGTCACCGTTATGGAAACGACGTCGACGGCAAAGGTCAATCCGATGATTTACGGGCAGATGCTTGAAGACTGTAACGATGCCGTCATCTATGGTGGCGTTGTCAACAATGAGGGCAAGGAGAACGAAAAGGTCATTGACCTGCTGAAGCCGCTCAACATTCCCGTGATGCGCTGGCCTGCCGGCACAGCCATCTACGACTACGACTGGCGAAAGGGCATAGGGCCGAAAGAGAGCCGTGTAGCTGAGAAGGAGCATGTTTGGGGCGGAATGGAATATTACACCTTCGGCACTGACGAGTTTTTGTCGTGGTGCAGTAAAATCGGCACCGAACCCTATATCAACATCTGTATGGGCAACAGTACGGTCAGGGAAGTGACCCTCGACGATGCTGTCGACTGGGTGGAGTACGTCAACGGTCCTCGTACCTCGCAGATGGGCGCACTGCGCGCAGCATACGGACATCCTGAGCCCTACAATGTGAAGTTTTGGTGCATTGGCAACGAGAACTATCTAGGTGTAAGCATACATAAGGCTGAGACGGCCGAGTACTATGCCGAGCAGCTGGCCGTGTGGAGCAAGATGCTCAAGTGTGTCGACCCAAGCCTGAGCCTGCTCGGTGTCGGGCGAACCAGCGCATGGAACAGGAAAGTGATTGCACGCTGTGGCGACCAGCTCGACTACCTCACGTTGCACTACTACATCACGGCGCAGGTCAACGACCGCAAGCTCCAGACCCCGGAGCGAACCCTGTTCGCCCCAGTGCGGGTGGAAGAAAACCTGAAGTTGAACATCGACCTGCTGAAGAGCTACAACAAGAGCGCGGGACGCGAAGACCGTCCCCTCAGCTTCAGCATCGACGAGTGGAACAATCGCCACAGCGTCTACAACGGCTCAGGCTACTCGTTCTCGCGTAAAGACGACCGTCGCGTCTACGATGTTGCCAGTACAGCATCCATGCTCAACGTCTTTCTGCGAAACAGTCCCTATGTGGCTATGGCAAACTACATCTTCCCCGTCAACGGACACGGGTTGCTGAAGACCGTCGGCGAAGACGATGCCTACAGGTCGTGCGGCTACTACGTGTTCGACCTCTACCGCCGGTTCATGAAGGGAAATACCCTGAGTCTGAAGGTTGAAGGCCCTGGCCTCGAGAGCGTCAGACTGGGCGACATGAGGGTCGAGGGCGACAACGAGACCATCGTGGATAACATGACACCCGACCTTTGCTATCTCGATTGTGCGGCAACAGCCGACGACGACGGCAGCATCAACATATCGCTCGTCAACCGCTCCTACACGCAGAGCCAGGCAGTCGGCCTGCTACTGCCCGCAGGCTACCACGTAGTAGAGGCGTGGAGCGTAGAGTCCGACGATGTGACCGCTGCCAACAGTGCCGACAACCGCGACAATGTGGTTGCCCGACAGGTGACCTCGCCCTCGCCCGACTTCAGCATCCAGCCGTGCGGACTCGTCATCGTCCGTTGCACACGAAAGTAACGCCCGCTCTCATTACTCATTATACATTACACATTACTCATTATTTTTATGAACCGTAAGTTTCTTACCATGGCGCTTGTCGTGCTGGCAATGGCTGTACAGGCACAACCGTCAAAAGTGTTAAACCAAGTCGATTTCTCGCGCGTGAAAATCGGCGACCAGTTTTGGACACCCCGTCTTGAACGCCATGCCACGCGAACGCAGCCCACGTGTATCGACCAGATTGAAAACAAAACTGCGCGCATCCGTAACTTCAAGAACGTAGCATCAGGTCAGGGTAAACATTCGGGCATCTGCTTCGACGATAGCGATGTCTACAAGGCCTTGGAGGGCATGGCCTACAGCCTTGTGAACCATCCCGACAAACAGATTGAGGCGAAAATCGACGAGTGGGTGGACTACATCGGAAAGGCTCAGCTCGACGACGGATACATCAACACCTACTACACCCTGAAAGACCTTGACCAGCGGTGGACCAGCATGGATATGCACGAGATGTATTGTGCCGGACACATGATTGAGGCTGCCGTGGCTTACTACAGAGCTACGGGAAAAGACCGCTTCGTGAAAATATGCGAGCGGTTTGTCGACCACATGATGTCGACCTTCGGGCCCGACAAGCGTCATTGGGTTCCAGGACACGAGGAGATTGAGCTGGCACTGGTGAAGCTCTTCGAGCTGACCGGCAAGACGGAATACCTGGATTTCGCCCATTGGCTGCTGGAGGAACGCGGACACGGACATGCCCTGAAACCCAACGAACGACTGGGCAAGGCTTATTATCAGGATGCCGTGCCCGTTGCACAGATGACCGACATCACCGGACATGCCGTGCGACTGATGTACCTGTTCTGTGGCATGGCCGACGTGTCGGCCTACAAAGAGACGGGCTACATAAAGACGCTTGACGAGCTGTGGCACGATGTGGTCGACCGCAACATGTACATCACCGGTGGCATCGGACAGTCGGCTTCGAACGAAGGCTTTACCAAAGACTACAGTCTGCCCAATGCCTCGGCCTACTGCGAGACGTGCGCCTCTATCGGCATGGTGCTCTGGAACTACAGGATGAACCAGTTCTCGGGCGATGCCAAATACATCGATGTGCTGGAGCGGGCCATGTACAACGGCGTACTTGCAGGCATCAACCTACAGGGCGACAGGTTCTTCTACGTCAATCCGTTGGAGTCGGCCGGCAAGCACCACCGCAAGGAGTGGTATGGATGTGCCTGTTGCCCGAGCAACATCACGCGCTTCCTGCCCAGCATCGGCAACTACGTTTACGGAACCGGCAGCGATGCCTTGTGGGTGAACCTCTATATGGGTAACGAGGCCAAGATTGATATCGACGGCCGACAGGTCGACATCAGCATGCAGACGCAATATCCGTGGGACGGCAATGTCAAGCTGACCATAGGGACGAAGATGAAGAAAGACCTCAAACTTCGCATTCCCGGATGGTGCAAGGCTTACACGATAGTGGTCAACGGAAAGGAGTATAAGAAGTTCACGACCGACAAGGGCTATGCCGTTCTCAAACGCAAGTGGAAGGCTGGCGACACCGTCGAGCTGCGCATGGAGATGCCCGTCGAGCAGGTGGCTGCCGACCCGCGTGTGAAGGAAGACGAGGGCATGCGTGCCATCCAGCGCGGCCCGCTGGTCTATTGTGCCGAAGAGATTGACAATGTAGCCAGCTACGACTCCTTCCTGCTCACGCCGCAAACCCGCTTCACGCTCTGGCAGCCCGACGGCATACTGGCAGAGACCCGCGGCATTGTGGCCGACAATGGCAGCCAACAGTTGCGCCTCATTCCTTACTATGCATGGGACAACCGCGAGGCATCGAAGATGAAAGTCTGGGTGAAGTGCGAGTAAAGAAATGAAAAGAAATAACAGCGTTCGCCGTCTTTCAATTGCCGTCATCATCTGCTGTGCATTGCTTCAAGCCTGCAGCCTGCACAGAGAGCCTCTGTCGACCATCTCGTCGGCCGAAGTAAAGATTGGCATAGCCTGGCGCAGCGACACCACGTCGGAGTTCTACACCAATGTCGTGCGTGCCATAAAGCAGGCAGGGGGTACTCCCGTGCTGTTGAAACAGGCTATGCCTCACGGCTTTCAGGTTGAAGACAGGACACTTGCTCCCGCCTATACCGACGAGCAGGGCATCTTGCTGCAAGCCTATGCCGACAAGGTGAAGACGTTGCCCGCCGACAGTTCCAATGTGGCTGATGCGGTGGGGCAGGTGAGTGCCGTCGTCTTTACCGGCGGCGAGGACATTTCGCCGACACTTTTCAGACACCCCGAGCCCTGGCATGGCATCATGGCGGAGAAAGACTATAACGCAACGCGCGATGTGTCCGACTACCTGACGATGACCTACTGCATCAGTCGCGACCTGCCCGTCATGGGACTCTGCCGAGGCATGCAGATGCTCTCCGTTGTCTCGGGAGCCACTGTAGTCCAGGACATTCCCACCTATTTTGCCGACCGAGGCATCAGTTATGCCTACCTGCACCGCAACGAGAGTCAGCCAGGGCTGTATCGTGACTATTCCCCTCATCATGTCAGTGTCACCAACCATAATTCCCTGCTCTATACGATAACAGCAACCGACCGCATTGCCGGTGCCCCCTCGTGGCACCACCAATGCGTGGGCAGCGTAGAGGGAACACCGTTGGCAGCTACAGGCACTACCGACACACAGGGCATCAGCATCATCGAAGTTGTGGAACGCACCGACCGGTCGTTCTGCCTCGGTCTGCAATATCATCCCGAGGCAGCCATCGTCAAATATCTCGACAAAGCCGCCAATGCCTCGGCATTCATGTCCTACAACGAAGCCTTGCGCTATTTTAAGGGACTGGTCAAGCAGGCACGAAGGCAAGCCCGAAAGAGACGTTAAGGTGAACGTCAATAAAATTGTACATCATACATTGTGAAATTATCAATTATTTTATATCTTTGCATTGAATTAATTTAATTATCGCAGTATGAGGACAATCTTATTCGCACTGATGACGCTTTGCGCAACGGGTTTAATGGCGCAAAACGTCGACGATATCTACGAGAAACATGTCTATACAGGTAAGCTTAATGGCAACATCCCTATTGAGATTGCATTCCAGACAAGCTATAACGAAGACGAATGGCTCCACGCGGGCTATGTCTTCTATCCCCGTGCGGGAAATGCCCCCATACTGATTGTGGGGCGTAACATCGATAATGCCGAAACGCGTAACAACGAGAATACCTATTGCATGGGTTTTGAGGAGTATCTGCCGGACGGTAGCCTCTCCGGACAATTCGAGATAACCTATACTGAGGTGGAAGGCGACTACTATTTCAAAAAAGGATGGTGGAAAAATCCCGCAACGGGCAAGGTGCTGAAGATGACCGACATGACTGAAGAGTATGACCTGCCCGAATGGTACCCTGGCGCACCTGCCACACTGAGTGCGCCCGACCGCGATGAAATTAAGTTCAGACACTCGTTGACGAAAGACAAAGATGGGTGGTTTCAGACGCTCAGCGTCGAGGCATGGGCTCGCGGGAAGAAGGTGGAGCCAAGCTTTGAAGAGTCGCTCATGGGGGCTTTCCGTGGCGAACAGGGGCAACTGCTCCACTGGGTCAGCGAGCCCGACATCAACTTCGACAACGTGCCCGACCTGCTCATCTACGTGGGTAACACACATCACGGGCGCGGTCTCTACAAGGCCTACGTGTGGAATCCCGCCACCCGTATGTTCTACTATGTCAGCGAGTTTGACGAGATGCAAGAGCCCGACATCGATGCGACGCGCAAGACCATCACCAGCACCATACGCGACGTCGACAATCTCTACATCGACGAATATAAATGGAAAAACGGCAAACTCCGAACAGTCAGTTCAAAAAAAGAGATAATCAGATAGCGTTGGTTGTAGTGTATAGTGTAGAGTGCAGAGTGTAGAGTTGGCTGGCGCATCCCTACATACCGCGACAGTAGTATGTCTAACAATATATAAAGTCGAACTCGTCTTTCATGTCCACGGCGATGTCTCGGAGGATGTTTTTGATGATTTTCTGTATGTTTTCGGGCATTTTGTTTAAAATTTGTTTGGAGGTTGGATATTTTTTCGTATCTTTGCATCGCAGCATATCTCCCGAAAGGTAGAATGGCTGTGCCTAAAGTCACCCCATTATTCAAACGGGTGGCTTTTTTGATATACGATCTTGCCATCTTGCATACAAATTACCTCATCAAAAGCGACCCATGAGTCTTCTGCATTTTCCAATCCTGCATATCTTACTAAAGCGGCTGGAAATAACGTTTCATCGAATTCGTCCTCGTATATTAATATTATTGCAACTTTGCATCCTGGTTTCTCTGCACTATGCTTCACGCTGAAAACAAAATCCTTATCTTTCGGAAAGTTATATGGGCCATATAACCGAGCTATATGGGCCATATAACTGACCTATATGGGCCATATAACTTTCCAAAAGACTTTTTATGGGAAAATGTTTTCAGACTTCAGAATTTCTTCCTACCTTTGTCTCAGGAAACAGAAAAACGTTGTAGAAGCACATGGGTACACCTTTCGAAGGCAATTCTGGCGGCAAGACCAAGCGACAACCCGGCATCGAGGTGCTGAGGATGCTGGCCATGTATCTCATCGTGCTGGGCCACTACCTCTACAACTATGTGAAGACCAGCGAGGCTTTCTCTACCTTCGATGTGGCTCAACCTGCCCAGGCACTCAGCTATGCCCTTACCGAAACCACCATTGTATTCACCAGCATGGGTGTCGATCTCTTCGTGCTCATCACCGGGTTCTTCCTTGTCGAAAAGCCTGTTTTCCGCGTCAAAGGCATGCTCAGCATCGCCCTCACTACCATGTTCTACGCCGTGTGTCTGTTTCTGATTTTCTGCCTGTTTGGCGGTCATGGTTTCTCGGTGAAGGAGCTGTTGCTGAACATCTCGCCGATGCCGCTCCACCAGTATTGGTTTGTTGCCAAGTATTTGGGGTTGATGCTGGTGGCGCCTTTCCTCTCGCTCCTCGTCTCGCGGCTCAGCAAGAGGGGCTACCAACTGCTGCTGCTCGTACTTTTCATCCTCTTCTTTGAGTGGCCGTTCGGGGAGATGTTCGGCGGCGGAATGTCGCTCAACTGGTTTTGTTTTCTCTTCCTTGTGGGCGGTTATCTCGGTCGCCATGGCATTCCTTCGTGGATGTCGGACCATGCAGGGTGGAGCTTTGCCATTATTGCCGCAGCCATCTTTGCGCTCCACACCGCCACCAACCTGCTGGCATGGTTGCAGACGGGCGCACCCTTCGTGCTGAAATACGACGGCAATCATTCCATCACGTTCTTCCTGGCATTGTTCATTTTCATCTTTTTTGTGCGCAAACGCCTTCACGGTCATCTCGTTGAAGGGCTGGCTCGATGGGCACACCCTACACTTTCGGAGTCTACCTTTTTCACGAGCATTACCTACTGAAAGACGTACTCTGGCAGCAGGTCGCCCCCGCGTTTCTTCCCACATTGCCGTTGTTTCTACACGGTATCCTGCTGAGCCTTCTCATCTTCTTCGCCGCCCTTTTTATCGACAGCCTCCGTGCCCGTCTCTTCCGCTTGCTCTGCATTCCCGCCTTCCTCGAAGCCCTGTCGCGTCGTATCCCCGCCCGTCTACCGCATGTTAGTAGTTAACAGGAGTTATCGGAAGTTAACAGGCTTGCAGCCTGTGAAGTTAACGGACAATAGTTTTTCACCTTTTATAGTCTATTACGCAAATAGGCATCCATACAGATGCCTATTTAATCTTTTGTTTTTGTGACCCGTTTGGGGCTCGAACCCAAGACCCCAACATTAAAAGTGTTGTGCTCTACCAACTGAGCTAACGAGTCTCCGTTATGTGATTATTCTGAAATCGGCTGCAAAGGTACTACCTTTTTTTGAAACCTCCAAATTATTCGCCGACTTTTTTCATCCTTCCTGGCTTTCTTTAGCGGTGGCAATTTCTTTTTTCTTGTCGGGCTCTTTCGTCACATAGCGTTGCCAGTAGGCTATGATGAGGGTGGTGAGGGGCAGGGCAATGATGAGGCCGATGAAGCCGAGCAGTGCGCCCCACACGGAGAGGGAGAGCAGCAGGATGGCGGGGTTGAGGCCCATGGCTTTGCCCATGATTTTTGGGGTGACTATCATGTCGGTGATGATTTGCACGACGATGAACAGTGCGGCGGCCAGTCCGAAGATGACCCAGAAGTTTTGTCCGGTGTCGGCAGCCTTGAGCAGGGCGAGGAAGGCGGTGGGGATGAGGGCGAAGGTGTGGAGGTAGGGCACGAGGTCCATCAGGCCGATAAGGATGCCCAGACCGATGGCCATGGGGAAGTCCATGATGGTGAAACCGATGCAGAACATGATGCCCATGCACAGGGCCACCATGCCTTGTCCGCGGATGTAGTTGTTCAGTTCGCGCTCTACGTCTTTCATCAGCTCGCTCCAGAAGGGGCGGGTCTTGACGGGGAAGATGCGAATCCAGTTCTCGGTGAGGTATTCATAGTCGAGCAGGATGAAGAACATGTATAATAATGTGATGCACGATGCGATGATGCTCATCACGATGCTGGCCGTCTGTCCGACGAAGGCAAACAGCTTGGGCATGGCTGTCTTCAGGGCATCGCTGAAGTCTTTGCTCTTGAGGAATCGCTCTATCTCGGTGCGGTGGCCTTGTATCATGTCTTTCACATAGGCCACGACATTGTTGGAGGACGTGTTCTGGTTGACAAACTTATCGAGGAATCCGCCGAGTTTGCCTATCTGTTCAATCATCGGCGGCACGATGAAATAGATGACGAGGGCGACGACGGCAATGACAAACACCATGGTGATGGTTATCGACAAGGCCCTGATGCGCACGTGCAGTTTGTTTTCCACGAATTTCACGACGGGGTAGAGCAGATAGGCGAAGAACCAGGCGATGAAGAACGGTAGCAGCACTCTGCTCAGGTAGTTCACGGCAAGCAATGTCACGACTACGCCCAGCACGATGAGTGCCCAACGAATGAATTTGTCGAATGTTATTTCAGTTTTCATGTCTTCAGTTTTTATTCTTCGGTTTTTGTCTCTGCAACGGCTTTCTGGTAACATTCGCGGCAGAGGGGTTCATACTCCTGGGTCTCGCCGAGCAGCACGCGCTTGTCGTTTTCTACAAGTCGGTGGCTGAGGTAGGCCAGATTGCCACATTTCACGCAGATGGCGTGCACCTTGGTGACGTCGTCGGCTATGGCACACAGGGCAGGCATGGGGCCGAAGGGCACACCACGGAAGTCCATGTCGAGTCCGGCTACGATGACGCGGACGCCACGGTTGGCCAGTTCGTTGCACACGTCGACCAGTCCTTCGTCGAGGAACTGTGCCTCGTCGATGCCCACCACGTCAATCTCCGACGACAGCAGCAGGATGGCTGCCGACGACTCGATGGGCGTTGAAGGAATGGCGTTCTGGTCGTGGCTCACCACGTCGGCCTCGGAATAGCGCACATCAATCGACGGCTTGAAGATTTCCACACGCTGGCGGGCAAACTTGGCTCGTTTCATTCGACGGATGAGTTCTTCGGTCTTGCCCGAGAACATCGACCCGCACACCACTTCTATTCGTCCGGGGCGGTGTGACTCCCCTGCAATGTCGTTTGTCATTATCTTAACAACGGATGAGAGATGAAAGAGGAGAGGCTTTAACTCCTTTAACTCCTTAACTCCTAAAAAAATGCTCTTTATATCATTCTGACGAAAAATGTCATTATGTTGCAAAAGTACAAATACGTTTTAAAAATTGCAAATTATTTGCGATATTTTTTGTTCGTGCAGAATAAATAATTATATTTGCCCCCGATTATGGGTACACTGTATATCGTTCCCACTCCGGTGGGAAATATGGACGACATGACGTTGCGTGCCATCCGCACGTTGCGCGAAGCCGACCTCATCTTGGCTGAAGACACACGGACAAGCGGAATCCTGTTGAAGCATCACGGCATAGAGGGACGCATGATGTCGCACCATAAGTTCAACGAACATGCCACGGCTGCTGCTGTCGTCGAACGACTGAAAGCCGGTCAGACCATCGCGCTCATCAGCGATGCCGGCACGCCGGGCATCAGCGACCCAGGCTTTTTTCTGGCCAGAGAGGCTGCACGCGAAGGCATCACCGTGCAGACGCTTCCAGGCCCCACGGCTTGCATTCCAGCTCTCGTCAATTCGGGACTGCCATGCGACCGTTTTTGTTTCGAAGGTTTCCTGCCGCAGAAGAAGGGCAGGCAGACTCATCTTGAGTCGTTGCGCGATGAAACGCGGACGATGGTCTTCTACGAGTCGCCCTACAGGGTGCTCAAGACCTTACAGCAGTTGGCCGACGTGCTTGGCAGCGACCGTCAGGCAAGCGTCAGCCGAGAAATATCAAAGTTGCACGAGGAGACCCTGTGCGGAACCCTCGCCGAACTTGCAGAACACTTTACGCAAACCGCACCTCGAGGCGAATTTGTGCTCGTCGTGGCGGGGAAAACAAAGGAAAAACATCAAAAGGATAAATAAAAAAAGAAATGAAAAAGATTGTTATTATTATTGCCGGGCTGATTGCCTTGGCCGTAACAAGTTGTAAAGAAGAGCGCCGTGCGCCACAAGTAGCCGACCAGACGCTGCGAACCAGCGACTCGCTGCAGCGCATCATCGCTCAGAAGGATAACGAAATCAACGACATGATGGAAACCCTTAACCAGATTCAAGACGGTTTCCGTGAAATCAACGAGGCCGAAAACCGTGTCACCTTGGCCGAGAGCGGCGAGAATGCTGACAAGAAACAGCAGATTATGGAGAACATTCAGTTCATCTCGAATGCCATGAAACGCAACAAGGAACTCATCAACAAGTTGCAGCAGCAGTTGCGCGAGAGCACGTTCAAGGGCGACCAGATTAAGAACACGCTCGAAAGCACCATTGCCAACTTCACCCGTCAGCTGGCCGAGAAGGACAAGGAGCTGCAGAACCTCCGTGCTCAACTTGAAGCAAAGGATATCCATATTGCCGAGCTCGACAAGACCATCACCGAGCTGAACACCGACGTCTCGAACCTGCAGACCGAAAGCTCGCAGAAGACTGAGACCATCAATGCTCAGGACAAGCAGCTCAACACGGCATGGTATGTCTTCGGCACAAAGAAAGAGTTGAAAGAGCAGCACATCCTTGACGGCAACCGTGTGCTGCAGTCGAACTTCAACAAGAGCTATTTCACCAAGATCGATATCCGCACCGACAAGGAAATCAAGCTCTATTCGAAGTCGGCGAAGCTGCTCACCCAGCACTCGTCGTCGTCCTACACGCTGCAGCCCGATGCCAACCGCCAGTATGTGCTGCGCATCACCAACCCGCAACTCTTCTGGTCAACCAGCAAATACCTCGTTGTGCTCGTGAAGTAGCATCAACGCAGGCAACAATAAACAGAATGGCATAAACACATACACCGGTATGTCTTTATGCCATTCTGCTTTTTTTGTTTCAAACTCTACTGGTATTTGTTCCTCTTGAAAACCTCAAAGATGTTGTAGCTGATGCTGTTGTCGTAGATGTCGGTCTGTTCGTAGCCCTTCACCCAGCGCATTTGGCTGCGCCGAAGTTACTTGGCACTCGGAAAAGCTCAAATACATTTGGCTTTTCCCTCGTTTTTTGTAACTTTACATAAGTTACTCCGTCTCGGCATAAAAAATAAACGAGTTTTATTTTGTTCTGCACTCGACTTTTCGTAACTTTGCCAACGGAATTGAGTGACAGTATAAATAAAAAAGGAGAGACGAGATGAATCTTTTGGAGATTGCGAAAAGCAGATACAGCTGTCGGGCTTACCGGCCGGAAAGGGTGGAGGAGGCGAAGCTCGACTATATTCTTGAGTGTGTGCGCATGGCACCGTCGGCGGTCAACCGGCAGCCGTGGCGGTTCCACATCGTCTGCAGTGAGGAGGGAAAGCGCAAGCTGCAGCAGTGCTACAACCGCGAGTGGTTCACGACAGCGCCGATGTATGTCGTGGCTTCCATTCGGCACGACGAGGAATGGGTGCGTGCCGACGGTAAGCATCATGGCAATATCGACATTGCCATTGCCGTGGAGCATCTGTGCTTGGCTGCCACCGAGCAGGGACTGGCCACTTGCTGGGTGTGCAACTTCGACGCCGACCTGTGCAAGCAACTGCTTGCTCTTCCCGAAGCGGAGGAGCCTGCCGTCATTGTTCCGCTGGGCTATGCCGCCGACGAACCGACCGAGAAAAAACGCAAACCGATGCAGGACATCATATCAACTTGTGACCTATGACTGAGAAAGAGAAAATGTTGGCGGGCGAAATTTATTCGGCTGTCGACCCTGAGCTGATGAGAGAGCTGGCTGAGACGCGCGAGCTTATCTACGACTTTAATACCCTTCGCCCGTCGGAAACGGAGAAGATGAAAGCCATCCTCCGCCGTCTGCTTGGCCGCATCGGCGACGACAATATCATTGTAAACCAGCCGTTCCGTTGCGACTACGGCAAGCAGATCAGCGTGGGCAAGCGTTTCTTTGCCAACTTTAATTTTACGGTGCTCGACGAGGCTCGTGTCACCATTGGCGACGATTGTTTCATCGGGCCCAACGTCAGCATCTACACCGCCTGCCACAGCACCGATCCCATGGAGCGCAACAGCCGACAGGAGTGGGCTCTGCCCGTCAGCATCGGCCATAACGTGTGGATAGGTGGCAGCGTGACCATCCTGCCCGGCGTGACCATCGGCAACAATGTCACCATCGGAGCCGGATCGGTCGTGGTGAGCGACATCCCCTCTAACACTGTTGCCGTGGGCAATCCCTGCCGTGTGGTAAAGGAAATTTAGTGGTTCGGCAGCACGTAGTTTTTTTCTCGTGCGTTTCTCACTTTTTGAGAAATGGATTCTCACAAAGTGAGAAACCGGTTTTCAAGTCATGAGAAACGGTTTCCCAGAATGTGAGAAACGGTTTCTCAAAATTTAACCTTGATTTTGAGAAAAGCAAGCCTGAACAAGGCGGGCTGATCTCCGTGGTTTGAGGGCTTATCGCTTGCTGCGGAAAAACTGCTGCATGATGTCGCGGCACTCGTCAATCAGAACGCCAGCGGTGACAGTGCAACGGGGATGAAGGGCGTCGGGTGCGAAACGGGTGAAGCCCCGCTTCTCGTCGGGGGCACCGTAGACGATGCGCGAGATTTGCGACCAGCCGAGTGCGCCGGCACACATCACGCAGGGCTCTACGGTGACGTAGAGCGTGCAGTCTTGCAGATACTTGCCGCCCAACTGATTGGCTGCGGCGGTGATGGCCTGCATCTCGGCATGTGCCGTCACGTCGTGAAGGGCCTCGGTCAGGTTGTGGGCACGGGCAATGATGCGGCCCTGGCAGACGACGACTGCCCCGATGGGCACCTCGCCTGAGCGTCCGGCCTGCTCGGCCTCGGCCAGCGCCATGCGCATAAATCGCTCGTCGGTTTTCTGTTGTTCTTCCATATATTGTGGATGAGGCCTACCCCCGGCCCCTCCCCAAGGGAGGGGTGAAGGGGGGGCACAGCTATTAAACTGTTCGCGAAGCGAGGGAAAGAAAGTTCAACAAAGTTTGAAAAAAATCCTCAATATGTTTGTAGTAATTTTGAAATGCCTATGCGTCGGCAAACACCATGCCATCATCGAGCGTGACTTGCAGCTTGGTGTACTCGCAATGAAAGTCGTGCTGCAGGCGGTCGAGATAGCGTCGGCTTTCCCATTTGCACATCGGCAGGTCGTGCAGCAGGTAGTTGCCGCAGGTCTGCGGTTCGGTGGCGGGCACTTTGTCTTGCGTGAGAATCCACTCCAGGCACTCGATGGTCAGGCGTCGCATATCTTCCACGGTGTAGGAGCCTGATGGCCGACCTTCTGCCGACCCGTGGTCTTTCATGATGATGTACATGCCCGTCAGGCAACCCATCGGACCGACGTAGACCACATCGTCTTTCGCTTCGCTGTTGCGGAACCAAGTGGCCATGAGGTGCTCCAGGCTGTGCATGGCAGCAGGTGCCACGGCAGGTTCCTTGTTAGGTTCGGTGATACGCAGGTCGAATGTTGTAAAGCCCTTGTCCTCGCGCGACACGTAGATGCCGGGCTTCAAATGGGTGTGGTCGATGGTAAAACTCTGTATAACTTCCATATCGATTTATAGTTTATAGTTCATAATTCATAGTGCATAGTTGGCTGGCGCATCGATAGTGCATAGTTCATAATGCATTTTACTTTTTCACCTTTTTACTTTTTCACCTTTTATTTCTTAATCTCTCGCAGAAAGCGCAGAAATAAGGGAAATTACTCATTGCTCATTATTCATTATTCATTAGCGAAGCGCCTATCACTTGTCACTCATCACTTCTTTAGGTTGCAAATTTACTCATTTTTATTGAGTATTCGTATTTTTTTTCGTATTTTTGCAAGGAAAAAATGATTGCAAGGATTATTCAACTCGATGAGATTGACTCCACGAATGAGTGGTTGCGCAAAAATGCCCGTCGCTTTGTGGTCGATGGTCGAAGTGGATAAGTGGGGATTTATCGAACCAATAAGGAGTGCCCTCCTGTCAAGTAAAATCCAGTTTATAGTACAGAATATAATAGGATGTGTCAAATGGAAGAAATAAATGGTTGTAATCTATTGAATACGAAACGGGATGGGCGGATGCCATCGGAGTTTACAAGTAGCTATCACGTTCATGTTATCGTGCGACAAGGGCAGATGCGGTTTTCTGACGGGAAGCAGGTGTATGGGTCGCAGAAGGATGACCTGGTCATCTGGCAGATGTCGAACACGATTCAGGAGGTGGTGTATTCAGACGACTTTGAGGCTGATTTTCTGATTGCGTCTGGCGACTTCCTGTCGCGGTTCAACCCAGAGATGATTTGGGCCTCGAAGGGGTTTATCTTCATCCGCATCAATCCGTCGTTCCATCTGCACGAGGAGTCGCTACGACTGATGAACGATGATTTTACACTATTCCGTAGCCGGCTCGACCAACCCCAAACCCCATTTAAGGAAGAAGTCATCGGACGCGTGATGCAGATTTTTCTCTATGACCTCTGGACGGTGTATTCCCAAGAGATGACGCAGATGGAAACGACCGACAATGCCGCCCGCATCTTTCTGCGTTTCCTCTCGCTGGTACAGCGCGACTGCCGACGTCAGCGCGACGTGGCCTATTATGCTGACGTGCTTTGCATCACACCAAAGTATCTCTCGCAGGTCAGTCGCTCGGTATCAGGACTCCCTGCCTCTGAGTGGATAACATATTATGTGACGTTTGAACTCGTCAACTTACTCAACGACCAGTCGAAGACGTTCACCGAGGTAGCCGACCTGATGCACTTCGAGACAGCCTCGCACTTCTCTCGCTATGTGAAGAAACTATTGGGGGAATCTCCATCAGAATTCCGAAACAAGTGAGAGCAGAGCCAAACTTGTTTGAGCTATGCCGAACGCAGACACGGAATCGACGTAGTCAATTCCGAAACAAGTAATATTCTTCCATTTGTGAAAGTTCTACGGCAATCCGGGTAATTACGGGTTGCCTTTTTCGTCGTACCTTTGCATCGGATAAAGTGAAGCGTGAAGAATGCCGAAGGTATCGCAGGCAAAAGCGAGAACGAAGTGGCAATTGGCTTCCGCTCTTGAAATAGTAAATAGTCAAATAGTAAATTATGCAAGGTATTTTTGAGAAACTTCGTTCAGGGACTGATGTCGATATGGCAACACCCGAGTATGCAGAGGCCATTCAGGAGATGGGACGATGCGGTAGTATTTGTTTCAAGGTGAACACCACGGAGCCGAAGCCGGAACTGGTGCGTCCGTTGGAAGAGGAACTTTTCAAGGACGGGCTCGACAAGACGAGTTATCTGATGCCGCCGATTCAGATAGACTTCGGTTGTCAGATGAAAATCGGGCGTGGCGTATTTGTCAACCACTCGCTGACCTGTATGGCTGCCGGCGGTATCACCATTGACGACGGCGTGATGATTGGTCCCAATGTCCGCATCGTTACCGACAACCATGACTTCGGCAATCGAATGGTGCTCCGCTGCAAGCCCGTCCATATCTGCCGCAATGCCTGGATTGGTGTGGGAGCCATCATCCTGCCCGGCGTGACCGTTGGTGAGAATGCCGTCGTGGCCGCTGGTGCCGTTGTCACCAAGGACGTTGCCCCCAATACCATCGTAGGCGGCAACCCCGCAAAGTTTATCAAGAGTGTTGAGTGAAAAAATCAATACCTTCGTTGTTTTGCCCGTCATTTTGCACTTTTAACGGCAAATCGCACTAAGTTTCTAAAAAAAATGAAGTTCCCGCGAGAAAATAAATATTTTTGAGTAACTTTGTGCCGTAAACAAAAAAAGCTATTTATTCATACTTTACAATAGAGAACATGACAACGACCATTCCACAGACCCAATTTGCAACGCTTGCCATCGGTGCTACAGCAAAGCGCATGGGTATAACGGACACAGAACTGTTTAACCGTCTGAAACATCATGGTCTGGTGCGTCGGTTGCTTTTCGACTGCTACGACACACTGCACACCGAGAGCATCGACGGTGTGGTGTGGAATGTGCAAGAAGCCTTAAAAAATTGGGATGAGAAGGAAGGAGGCCACCGATGAAACAGACGCTCTATCATGGCTCCTATCTCAGTGTACCCGCTCCCCTTACTGGTGTGGGCCGTCGGGAACTCGACTTCGGCCCAGGCTTCTATGTTACCAGTCTGCGTGAACAAGCCGAACGCTGGGCACGGCGTGTCTGCGTCATACGCGCTGTGGACACACCGATGCTTTCTGTTTATGATTTCGATGAGGTTAACCTGCCTGTAGATGTCCGTCGTCTCCGTCTGGAACACTACGACCAAGAGTGGCTCGATTTCATTGTTAGTAGTCGTCGCGGTGAGGAACCTTGGAAGGATTATGACATTATTGAAGGCGGTGTAGCCAATGACCAAGTCATCGATACCGTCGAGGACTACTACGCAGGACGTATCACTGCAGAACAGGCTATAGGCCAGTTGCGTTTTGCCAAGCCAACCCACCAGATGTGCATCCGTTGCCAGACAATCGTCGATTGCTGTATGCGTTTCATTTCAGCCGAACCTGTGTCAGGGAAAGGAGGTCAACAATGAGAGACCAAGTGCTTTGGCGAAAGACGGGGCGCATAGCGGCCTTGCTTGCTGACCACCTCAACATCGAGGCCGATCGTGCCCTCGATCTTTTGTACAACTCGCAAACATTCCTATTGCTTTCTAATCCTGACAGCGGACTGCAACTTCAGAGCGATGCCTACATTCTCAACGACCTGCTACGAGAATTGGATGTGTAGCGTTTCTAATAAAACCTAAAGTGCTACGGAATTTAGGTTTTTAATTCTCATTAGGTATGACAAAGATTATATATACAGAGAAATATACTTTGAAAAGTTTCATTAATAGATATGAAACTGTGAATCAGACTGTAGTTCACAACCACGACGGAGTATATATGGAAGTCTGTGTCTTTTCGAAGAAGGACGAACGTATAATAGCCACATTCGATCCAGAAGATAAAAAGATGGGGTACTGGAGGGACATTATCGACGAATGTTTTATTTATCATATAGAATCAGGTCGTTACATTATATCATCTCAGACTCAAGGTTATATGGATATTGCCGATAATCCTGTGATTCTATACGATGATTACAAATACAAGATAATCCCACGAGAAGAAGCTCTAAAATCAAAGCATTACCATGAAGATGTATTCTTTGTTGAAGTAGTGAAGAAAACTAAATTGATTGAAAAGAGTTTTTATGAATCGGTTATTAAGCAATATAAAGAAGAAATCAATTTGAACTTTTGTTGTGCGCTATGTGGGAAAAAATACAGTAATCTTTGGAAGGAAACAATGTGGTGTGCTACGCCTTATGGAAATAACCATGAAACATATAAAGTTCTTGCATGCCCTGAATGTATAAAAAAAGCAAGTGTGGCAGACAAATACAAAGACATAACATCTAATATGGTTTTGTGGGCTATCGCATTAATTACATTGGGAATCTCACTCTATGTCACCTTTCTTATCTTGCAACTACAGATGATAACAGCGATAATATCTACTGCTGCCGTTGTATTCTTAAGCGTATTGATATTTCAAGATGCCGTAGAAAACAAATATGCAGAGAAATTGCTAAGACTAATTGGCTTTAACAACTTTGTAAGCAAGACAAAGGCAAAGAGCCGATTAGCCTTGGTTGAGGCAAGTGAAATGTACCCTCCAGAAACAAATAATGAGGAATATCGCAAATTAGAATCTTTATCAGACGATGTTGTTTGTCTCATTGGTGATGTTTGTGTGCATTATAATGTTTTTCATCAAGCAGAGTATTTTTATGGGAAAAGACTTCTTGATGATAAGACTTTACCGATATCTATAAAGCATAAAATTTTGTTAGATGCTAAGCTGCAGATGTCACAGAAGCGAGAAATATATACAGCCAAAATTCAAACCTATATAAACCAACTATCTGAAAATATTGAGAGCGTTGAGGCCTATGATTATTCCTTTATTAAAGCTCAAAAGCCAACAATTGGTTTTTATATCATCATATCTGATTTGCTTATCAAAGAACTCGTCACCAAATATCATACAACTACTACCCATTCTTCGGTAACAAATTATTTGCCTGACGGTGAAGAATATATAAGTAAAAAGTATTCATGTATCCTCACAAACATAGGAACTCTTAACAATCACGCTCTAATACACTCTATTCATTATTACTTCGATAAAACAATTGAAGTGGACCCTATTTTAGAGTGCTCTCAGGCTATCTACAAAGTCGTAAACGAATTTGGAGATATAGAGATGGTTTTAGATACAGACAAAATGAGCTTGATAGTTGAAAAAGCACGTCAAAGAATCAAAATTCTCCAGTAGCAGATAATCTGGACATCCTTTCAAAATATATTATGAGAGCAATACTTAAAGAAATCGAAGTGCCAGAATTTGAGGACTATATGTTAAGGCATCCAATAAAGATGCTTTTTGCAGATTCAGAAGGTAGTGACGAACTTTCCGTTTTGTAACAACTAATGAGACACAGTTTTGTACGAAGGACGATTGTGATTTAAAAGAAGGATTGCCAGTAAAATTGGCCGAGAAAACAATCAGCTATGCAAAATTTTTGATAGGCAAAACATTCGTAATCAACCTCTATCAGTTCACCGTTAAAGAATTAACAGATGGTAGTATGTTGCTTTTGAATTTTTAAAAGACTGAAGGCTATGGCGAATGGTTTTTGAAACTTATAAAACCATTGAAGACTATCACATCGCATCTTTTATAACGAAAGAGGATGATGTAATGGACATTAAGTATTCCATAACAATGCAAGATGTTCAAGGTCATGCAGATGGAGTCCTACCTGATGAATTAACAGAAGAAATACTGCAAAATGTGTAAATCATGAGGCAATTCGTGTAACAGCGGATTGCTTTTTTTGTTGTACCTTTGCGCCAGATAAAGTGAAGAGTGAAAAGTGAATACTGAATAGTGAAGAATTTGCTTCCGCTCTTGAAATCGTAAATTGTAAATAGTTAAATAGTAAATTGATATGATGGTATTCGACAGAAACGAACAGAAACAGGTGGTGGCGCTCTTGGGTGCCGGTAGTATGGGGACAGCCATTGTGCGTCGCATTGGCGCTGGTAAGAAAATCTTGATGGGCGACATCAGCGAGAAGGCATTGGAGCGTGTGGGCGAGGATTTCCGTCGCTGTGGCTACGATGTGGAGACACTCGTGGTGAACGCCTTGCAGAAGGAGAGCGTGAAGGCTTTCGCACAGAAGGCCGCAGAACTGGGTCCTGTGATGTACTTCATCGACACGGCAGGAGCATCGCCTAATCAGGCGAACCCTGAGCACATCGTCGACCTCGACATGGTGGGCACGGGCTATGCTGTGGATGCCTTTGGCGAGGTGATGGCAGAAGGCGGTGCCGGACTCATTATTTCGAGTCAGGCTGCCTATATGTACCCCATTCCCAACGACGTCGAACTGCAACTGGTGAACACTCCGACGGAGGAACTGAAGAATGTGAAGTTCATTCAGGAGGTAGCCATGCAGAATTCTGGCCTTGCCTACATGATTGCCAAGCGCATGAACCATTTGCAGGCGCAACGGGCCGCAGCCACCTCGTGGTGCAAGCGCCGTGCCCGCATCAACACCATTTCGCCAGGCGTTATCGTCACCCCGCTGGCCTACGACGAGTTCAATGCTAATGGTGAAGGCTATCAGGCTATGATTGATGCTTCTGCTGCACGCCGCACAGGTACGAGCGACGAGATTGCCGAGGCTGCAGCCTTCTTGCTTGGCGGGCACGCCCGTTTCATTACCGGCACCGACCTGCTCATCGACGGCGGTGTCATCGCCAGTATTCGTACGGGCGAGTTCAGACTTAGACAATAATACTCCTGTGTTAAAAAATAGAATAAGAGGGCAGACATCGGCATGAAAAGCAGTGTCTGCCCTCTTAAAGTACCTAAAAAAGTGACGTGATATGGAAGATTTTTCATATCTTTGCAACGATTAACGAAGCAGATAAATGGGATTTTTAGATGAAGAATGATTCTACGATATTGATATTGCTCGTACTCGCATTGACGCTTGTGGGTTGCAAAACCAATCATATAGCGGAACAGCAGCGGTTTGAGCGAAGCGTTCTGAAAGAGTTGCCTTTTAGTGTTGATTCCATCAGTTGGTTTGCCTCTGGTGACTTGCCAACATTCAGGTTCGCGAATGCCAATTACGTTAATGCCAGCCCTGATGCTGAAATCCGTCCTGACGGTGACTATTGGATTTGCAACATGTTTGATGCCGGACCGCCTGCGCATCAGGCAGAAGAGAATATCTGGCGCAACGTGCTGGTGTCTCACAAGAACCAGCGTGTTGTGTGTATCGACCGCTACCTGCGACAAGGACGCACGGTGGGCTACTGCTATGTGCTGCAGAGTGAGAGAAAGGAATATCCCACCTATGGCACATTCCACTGGGATGTGAGCGACTCTCGAAACATTGAGATGGTGGGCGAAATGCTCAACGATTTGAAGGAACTGGCCTTGAAACGTCGACGAAGGACTAAAGCGAACTTGGCTTCCCCTGCCTCACAGGATGAATACTGGAAGATGATTTTCCATGCCGATTCACTTTTTGATGCACGTCTCTACGACGAGGCGTGTCAGGTGTATGCCCTTGCTTTCTCTGATGACCGCTACATACTTCCGAGCCAACTTTCGACAACGGCAAATAAAATGTCCTCCATTGGTAACAGCCAAGCGGCATTGACTTGTATGCGCTGTCGTCTTGCTTTAGAAAAAGATTTTTATGAAGATCCGCTGACGAGCCCATACGAAGAACTAAGCGATTCGTTCGAGGTGCGGAGCCGCCAGTGGCATTACGACTTAGAACTCAAGAATACGTTGGAAAGCATCTTTGAGCGAGACCAATACGACCGATTGCTATGGTCCCAGGCCGTAAAAAATAATCCTGGCGACACCGAGCGAAATGAACGGCTTGCACGTCGGGCACTCATGACCGACAGCCTGAATCTCGTTCTTGTTGGTGACATCCTCTCGCAATATGGCTTCCCGCGAAAGGAATCGGTGGGCGATTTTGCCAATCAAGCTGTCTGTCTGGTCTTCCAACATGCAAATCTGGATTACCAGAAGAGGTTCCTGCCACAGTTGGAAGCTGCCGTGTCCCGTGGTGACATCGCTCCAGTATTTCTTGCATTGCTACGCGACCGCATTGACGTTCGTGAGGGGCGGCCCCAACGATATGGAACTCAAATCGACGACAAAGGGAATCTCGCCCCGCTATTGGATGCATCACGCGTGAACCAATGGCGACAAGAAGTGGGGTTGCCTGCCCTCGAACAGGTTGGTGAATGAAGTAAGATGATTAAACGCAACGAGTGACCTGTTTCCTTTCAAAATCATGAATTTGGAAAATATTTGGGGATTGATAGTTGGCGATGCATAATTTTTCGTATTTTTGCACGGAAAAAGTGAACACAAGGATTATTCAACTCGACGAGGTGGGCTCCACAAATGAGTGGCTGCGCGAAAATGCTGCACGCTTTGTGGACGATTGCGTGGTGGCTGTGGCTGATTTTCAGACTGCCGGACGTGGTTGCGGTACCAACTCATGGGAGAGTGAGCGTGGGAAGAACCTGCTGCTGAGCATCCTGGTGAAGCCGAAGGCCGTCACTGCCGACGGGCAGTTTGCCCTGTCGATGGCAGGCAGCGTGGCGATGAAGGCTGTGCTCGACGGCTATTCCAACGGCATCGAGCTGAAATGGCCCAACGACGTCTATTGGAAAGACCGCAAGCTGAGCGGCACGCTCATCGAGTGCTCGCTGTCAGGAAGGGTCATCAAGTCGTGCATCTTCGGCATCGGGCTGAACGTGAACCAGCGTGTTTTCACAAGTGATGCACCGAACCCGGTGTCGCTTTGCCAGATACTTGGGCGCGAAGTCAGTCGCGAGAACCTGCTCAACGAACTTGTTGAGAGTTTGATTCGCCATTTCGAACTTGTCGAGCACAACCCGAGTGGGATAGCGAAGCAGTATGCGCAGAGCCTCTATCGGCGTGAAGGCTACCATTGGTTTAAGGACCGTGACGGGGCGTTCGAGGCACAGATTGTCGAGGTGGAGCCTTCGGGGCGGCTGCGGCTGGCTGTCCGCAACGGACAGATGCGGACTTATGCGTTCAAGGAAGTGGAATTTATCATATAAACTCTAAAAGATATGGCAAGATTTAAACGAGTACTTTTGAAACTGAGTGGCGAGAGCCTTGCCGCAGGGACCGGTTTCGGCATTGACACCGAACGTCTCAGCGAGTATGCCCGCCAAATTAAGGAAATCCACGAGATGGGTGTTCAGATTGGTATCGTCATCGGCGGCGGAAATATCTTCCGCGGACTGAGTGGCGCGAAAAAAGGTTTCGACCGTGTGAAGGGCGACCAGATGGGCATGATGGCAACGGTCATCAACTCACTGGCACTAAGCTCGGCTTTGGATGCTGAAGGGGTGAAAAACCAGGTCTATACGGCTATCCGCATGGAACCTGTCGGTGAGTTCTACACCAAGTGGCGTGCCATTCGCTCGATGGAACAGGGCGAGGTGTGCATCTTCTCGGCAGGAACGGGCAGCCCCTACTTTACTACCGACACGGGCTCGTCGTTGCGTGGCGTAGAGATTGAGGCCGACGTAATGCTGAAGGGCACGCGTGTTGACGGTATCTACACCGCCGATCCGGAGAAAGACCCGACTGCAACGAAGTTCGACGACATCAGCTATGACGAGGTGCTCGCCCGCAACTTGAAGGTAATGGACCTTTCTGCCATCGTGATGTGCCGCGACAATGGTCTTCCTATCTATGTGTTTAACATGGATGTGGTGGGAAACCTGAAGCGTGTCATTGCCGGTGAGGAAATCGGTACGCTGGTCCACCCGTAATAAAAACGCCCCACCAAAAAAACTTTCCCCTGAAGGGGGAGGAGGTTGGGAGGGGGCATCAACTTTCGTAAATATTAGTTTTCTTCTTCAAACTCAACGTATTCGCCTTCGTCCTTAGGGATGATTTTCTTGCGTTTTTCGTCGGGTGAGCGTCGGTCGGAGACGTTTTCGTCTTTCTTCGGCCCGACATAATCTTGCGCGGCTTCGCGTGCCTGACGGAACATGCGCTTGACAGCTGCAGCCAACCCGTAAATGGAAATGCCCCCAAACAGGATGAGCAGGATGATGAAGATGAGCAGAAACTTAAGAATGAACATCATCTGACGTGTCGGTTTGAGGTTTCTTGTTGTCGAACATGGCAATGATGACCGAGAGGATGACGTAGCATGCGATGATGGGCGCAAAGGCTTTCAACGGTCCAAGAATCAGAATGGCAACGAGCGAAGCGGCTACAAAGCAGTATTTCACTTCGTTGTCTTTCCATCCCCAGTGCTTGAACTTCAATGCAAACATGGGCAGCTCGCACACAAGCAGGTAGCAGCTGACCAACATGCCGGCAACAATCAGTGGCATGGACTCGCTGAAGCTGTCGATGACGTGCTGCGTGGCAATGACCAGCGAACCCCAGAACAGCGCGTTGGCTGGTGTGGGCAATCCGATAAAGGAGGTTGTCTGTCGGGTGTCGAGATTGAACTTTGCCAACCTGACGGCCGAGAAAGCAGCCATGATGAATGCGGAGTAGGGGAGCAGTGTGCGCACGATGGGTGTGTCGATGGCAGCAGGATAGCTGACAGTCTGTAGCGTGGCAAAGATGATGGCCGAGGGTGCGAAGCCGAAGGTGATGTCGTCGGCCAGCGAGTCGAGCTCTTTGCCGATGGGCGAGCTCACACCCAGCAGGCGGGCTGTCATGCCGTCGAAGAAATCGAAGACGGCGCCGATGATAATCCAGATGAGTGCCCACTGCACATTTCCTGAAAATGCGAAATAAGTGGCAATGCAACCAGAGATGAGGTTGCAGCAAGTGATGGTGTTTGGGATGTGTTTCTTCATCGGGTGTTCAATGAATTTTGGTCTTGCCTTTGACTTACAGATTTTTGAAGAACGAGCAGGCGTCTTTATGCCTTTTTCAGTCTTGCGATGATGGTCTGGTCGCCGGTTGTGGCCTGTCCCATCTTTACGCATACCTCAGTGCCAACGGGCAAGAAGACATCCACGCGAGAGCCGAACTTGATGAACCCCAGATGCTCGTCGATGTAGCAGTCTTCTCCCTCTTTGGCGTAGGTGACAATGCGACGGGCGACAGCTCCTGCCACCTGGCGGCAGAGGATGTCAGTGTCGTCGGGCGTGGTAATCATGGTGTCGGCCCGTTCGTTTTCCTCGCTGGCCTTGGGGAGCCATGCCTTGTGGTAGTTGCCGTTGTAGTGCTTCACAAACTTCACCTTTCCGTCAACGGGAAACCAGTTGGCATGAACGTTGAACAGGCTCATGAAGATGCTTATCATAAGCCGACGGTCGTGGAAATAAGTGTTTTCCTCGACTTCCTCGATGACCACGATGCGTCCGTCGGCAGGTGCCACGACAATGTCGTCGGTGTTTTCTTGAGGGAAATAGCGAATAGGACAACGGAAAAAGTTGATCACAATGCCATAGATGATTCCGAAGACAGCCACGAAAACCCAGAAGGGAATCTTCGTGTCTAAGCGCCACAACAGCAATGCCACGGCTGCCACAAAGATAAAGCCGTAGAGCAGTGTGTCGGATCCTTCGCGATGAATATGAATTTTTTTGATTTTCTTCATACGTTTGTGCTTGTTTACCTTGTCAAATGAGGCGTCTCCTACTTCTACAAGAAAGGAGAGGGCAAAAAATAGCGGATGCAAAATTAATGTTTTTTTGTCGATTTTGCAAATTTTTTATCTTATTCTTTTGCGTATGTCAATTTTTAGCAGTAATTTTACGCCTCAATTCTGGAATTATTATGGAAGACTTCATACATCTACACGTACACACCTATTACTCGATACTCGACGGACAATCGAGCATCGAAAGGCTGGTTGACAAAGCCGTCGGCGACGGAATGCGTGGCATGGCCATCACCGACCACGGCGATATGTTCGGCATCAAGGAGTTTGTTGACTATTGCGGCAAGGTCAACAAAGGTTTGAAGAAGGAGGGCAAGCCTTTGTTCAAGCCGATTGTCGGCTGTGAGATGTACGTGGCAAAATATGGTCCGAAGGAACAAAAGAACGGCAAGGAAGACCAGAGCGGTTACCACTTAATCGTGCTTGCCAAGAACTACAAGGGCTATAAAAACCTCATCAAGCTTGTCAGCCGTTCGTGGGTCGACGGTTTCTACATGCGACCGCGTACCGACCGCGCCGACCTGGAACGCTACCATGAAGGACTCATCGTCTGTTCGGCGTGTATTGCCGGTGAGGTGCCTCGCAAGATTTTGAACGACGACATAGCCGGAGCCCGCGAAGCCATCGAGTGGCATCAGCGCGTGTTCGGCGACGACTATTATCTTGAGCTGCAGCGCCACGAGGTGACCGACCCGACGATTCGCGCCAACCGCGAGACCTTCCCCATGCAGCAGAAGGCCAACCGCGTGCTCATCGAGCTGGCCAAAGAGTATGGCATCAAACTGGTTTGTACCAACGACGCCCACTTTGTCGATAAGGAAAATGCCGAAGCTCACGACCACCTGCTGTGCCTCTCTACGAATAAAGAGCTCGACGACCCCACCCGTATGCTCTACTCCAAGCAGGAGTGGTTCAAGACGAGGCAGGAGATGAACGACATCTTCCAGGATGTGCCCGAGGCCTTGTCGAATACGATAGAGATTCTCGACAAGGTAGAAATCTACAGCATCAACCACGACCCCATCATGCCCTTCTTCCCCATACCCGAGAGTTTTGGTACAGAGGAAGAATGGCGAAAGAAGTTCACGGAGAAACAACTCTTCGATGAGTTCACCAGCGACGAGAACGGCGAAAACCAGATACCGCGCGAAGAGGGCGAGAAGAAGATTGCCCACCTCGGCGGCTACGAAAAGCTCTATCGCATCAAGTTCGAGGCCGACTATCTGGCCAAGCTCGCTTACGAGGGTGCCCACCGACTCTATGGCGACCCCTTGTCGAAAGAGGTCGACGACCGCATACGCTTCGAGCTGCACATCATGAAGACGATGGGTTTCCCGGGCTACTTCCTCATCGTGCAGGACTTCATCAACTCTGCCCGCACCGAGCTCGACGTGATGGTAGGCCCGGGGCGTGGCTCCGCTGCCGGAAGCGTCGTGGCCTACTGTCTGGGCATCACGAAGATTGACCCGATGAAGTACGACCTGCTGTTCGAGCGTTTCCTCAACCCCGACCGCATCTCATTGCCCGATATTGATACCGACTTCGACGACGACGGCCGCGGCCGTGTACTGCAATGGGTGATGGACAAGTATGGTCATGAGAACTGTGCCCACATCATCACCTACGCGACGATGGCCACGAAAAACTCCATCAAGGATGTGGCGCGTGTCGAGAAAGTGCCCATTGCCAAGTCAAACGAGCTGTGCAAGGCCATCCCCGACCGTCTGCCCAACGGTGAGAAGATGAATCTCCCCAACGCCATCAAGCATACGCCATTGCTGCGCGAGGCGGAAGTGTCGACCGACCCAGCCCTGGCCAACACCATCAAGTATGCCAAGATGCTCGAAGGCACAGTGCGCGGAACGGGCATCCATGCCTGCGGCTTCATCATCTGCCGCGACCCCATCAGCGACTGGGTGCCTGTGTCAACCGCCGAAGACCCCGACAACAAAGGCGTAAAGGTGCCCGTCACACAGTACGACGGTCATGTGATTGAAGAGACCGGACTCATCAAGATGGACTTCCTCGGCTTGAAGACACTCTCCGAGTTGAAAGAGGCCGTGGCACTTGTGAAGCGCTCACACGGCATCGATATCGACCTCGACAAGATACCCATCGACGACGAGCTCACCTATCAGCTCTATCAGCGCGGACAGACCATCGGCACCTTCCAGTTCGAGTCGGCGGGTATGCAGAAATACCTGCGCGAGCTCAAGCCCACCGTCTTCGAAGACCTCATCGCCATGAATGCCCTCTACCGGCCAGGACCTATGGACTATATCCCCGAGTTCATCAAACGCAAGAACGACCCGTCGCTCGTCACCTACGACATCCCCTGCATGGAGAAATACCTGAAAGACACCTACGGCATTACGGTCTATCAGGAGCAGGTGATGTTGCTCTCCCGCCAGCTGGCAAACTTCACGCGAGGCGAGAGCGACGCCCTGCGAAAGGCGATGGGTAAGAAGAAACACGAGATAGTCGAAGCCATGAAGCCGAAGTTCATCGAGGGCGGCAAGGCCAACGGTCACGACCCGCAGGTGCTGGAGAAGATTTGGGGCGACTGGGAGAAGTTCGCATCCTATGCCTTCAACAAGAGTCATGCCACCTGCTACTCGTGGGTAGCCTACCAGACCGCCTACCTGAAAGCCCACTATCCCGCCGAGTTCATGGCAGCCATCATGACGCGCCGCCGCGACAAGATTGAGGAAATAACCAAACTCATGGACGAGTGCAAGTCGCTCGGCATTCCCACGCTCGGTCCCGACGTGAACGAGAGTTACCTCGAGTTCAGCGTGAACAAGAAAGGTGAGATTCACTTCGGCCTGGCAGCCATCAAGGGCATGGGCGACGGCGCAGCAACAGCCATCATCACGGAGCGCGAGAAAAACGGCCGCTACAAAGATGTCTTCGACTTCGTGCAGCGCATCAACTTCTCCGCCATCAACCGCAAGGCCATCGAGAACCTCGTGCTCAGCGGCGGCTTCGACCACTTCGGCATCCGTCGCGAGCAATACTATGCACCCGGCAACAAACCCGGCGAGACCTTCCTCGACACACTAATCCGATACGGACAGCTCTATCAGCAGGAGCAACAGATGGCGCAGAACTCCCTCTTCGGCGATGAGAATCCCGTCGAGATTGCCACACCCGTCGTTCCCCAGGCCGAGTCCTGGAGCACACTCGAGCGGTTGAACCGCGAGCGCGACCTCGTGGGCATCTATCTCTCTGCCCATCCGCTCGACGAATACGCCGTGGTGCTCAACAACCTGTGCAACCTCTCGTGCGGAGACCTCGGCCGCAATGCCGACCTGGAAGAACTGTCCAAGATTGCCGAGCTGACCTTTGGCGGCATCGTCACCAATGTGGCCGAGCGCTTCACCAAAACCACCAACAAGCCCTATGGCGTCATCACCATCGAAGACTTCGGCTCGTCGGGCGAGCTGGCCATCTTCGGCGAGGAATGGTTGAAATGGCAGAACCGCCTCAAGCCAGACTATGCCGTCTATATCACCGCAAAGTCGGAGAAACGACGCTACAACGACACCTTCGACCTCCGTGTTCAGAACGTCGAGTTCCTGTCCGACGTCAAGGAGAAGCGCCTGCAGCAGATCACCATCTCGTTCAATTCGGCCGACTTCAACGATGTGATATATAGCGAACTGAGCACCATCATCAACGACAGCCCCGGCAAGGTGAACCTACAGTTCCGCATCACGCGCGACGACGAAAACGAGAGCGTCACCCTGCGCTCCGTGCAGCGGGGCATCAGCATTAGCAAGCAGCTGATTGACTACATCGACAGCACCCCGGTGCTAAGCTATCACATTAATTAAATGTTGAAAAGTTGAAAAGTTGAAATGTTGAACAAATAAAGCTCCATTAGCATGTAGGGGAAGGCTACGGGGGGGCGAGCGTAGCGAGGGATGCGCGGCGTGCCGCGTTGAAAGGTTGAAAAATCGTAAAAATAAACAGTAAATATTAAAATCGTAAATTAAAATTATGGAAGTAAAAATCACAACCGAAAATTTCGAGAGTTACAAGAATGGCGAATTGCCATTAGTAGTTGACCTGTGGGCCACATGGTGCGGTCCGTGCCGCATGGTAGGACCCGTCATCAGCGAGCTGGCCGAGGAATACGACGGCAAGGTCGTCGTAGGCAAGTGCGACGTGGAAGAGGAAGAAGAGATTGCCGCACAGTTCCGCGTGGTATCCATCCCCACCATCCTGTTCTTCAAGGGCGGCGAGCTCGTTGACCGTCATGTAGGTGCAGCCCCCAAAGCCGTGCTCGACGCCAAAATCAAAGCACTGCTGTAGACTAAGTTCATAGTTCATAGTGCATAGTCTTCCATTAGCATGTAGGGACGCGGCGGTCGGCTACGGGAGGGCTTGGCACGCCGCGTTATCAGATTTGAAATAAAATCATGAAACATCTTATCTACAGCATAGTTCTCCTGCTCACCCTGTTGCCCAGTCCCGCAGCCTCCCCAAAAGCCTCCCCCAGCCCCTCCGAAGGGAGGGGTGCCCTGACGAGCAGTTCGTTTGCATCCCCCCTCCCTTCGGAGGGGCTGGGGGAGGCTTTGGGGGGGGCTTTGGGAGAGCCTGCGGACTCTTTCGTGGCTTTGCCCATCAGCGACCAGGTGTTTGCACGCATGAAGGGCAAGTCCTATCCTGCCACATGCACCGTCCCCCGCAGTCAGCTGCGCTACATCCGTGTCTTGCACTACGACGCCGACGGCATCGTCCGCGTCGGCGAGATGGTTGCCAATCAAGCCATTGCCGCCGACCTCATCTACATCTTCCGCAAGCTCTACCAGGCACGCTATCCCATCGAGCGCATGCAGCTCATCGACGACTTCGATGCCGACGACGAGCAGTCCATGCGCCACAACAATTCGTCCTGTTTTTGTTTCCGTGCCGTTGCCGGAACAAAAAAACTGTCGCACCATGCCCGTGGCATGGCCGTTGACATCAACACACTCTACAACCCCTACGTCAAGCGTCGTGCCGACGGCACACTCTTTGTGCAGCCCGCAACCGCCCGACCCTACACCGACCGCTCAAAGGTCTATCCCTACACCATCCGTCGCGGCGACCTCCTGCACCGCCTCTTCACCGAGCGCGGCTTCAAGTGGGGCGGCGACTGGAAGTCGTGCAAAGACTATCAGCATTTCGAGAAGTAAGCTGCCCAGTAAATTAGGGGAGGGGGCTTAGCCTATGCAGCAGTTTTTGCACATATATGCATTGAAAGGGCGAAAAATTGAGAAAATTTTGTCGACATTTTTTCGTCAAAAAAATCGTTAAATTGGATGAAAATACCGTTTTTATGCAAAACGACGGCAGCAAATGAGGGCGAAAAATTTTTTCGGCTTGTCAAACATATATGTTTCGGGTTGCAAAAGACAAGGTTTTGGGTTGCAAAAGACGGTCTTTCGGAAGGCGAAAGCTTATCTTTCGGAAGTGAAACATAGGTCTTTCGCAAAATAAAAATTGCACACTCGACCCTCAATAAGACCCCTAACCCCCTAATTTAGGGTGCAAAGCGAATTGCACACACATACGTGAAAAATTTGCGACCGAGGGAAAAATATTTTACAAAGACGGCCTTCTCGCGCAACTTTGAATGTTAATTTTTAACAGTCGGAATGTTAAAAATTAAGGTTTTCGGATGGTAAGCAGGGTTGTTCAGAATTCGATGTCGCGTGAGCCGTCGGGGTTGACGGTGATGTTGACGTGGCAGGTGTCGTCGGGCAGCAGGGGCTCTGCCAGGTCGGGCCACTCGATGAAGCAGTAGGCCCCTGAGTAGAGGTAGTCTTCGAGTCCGATGTCGATGGCCTCTTCGAGTGAACGCAGCCGGTAGAGGTCGAGGTGGTAGATGGGAGTTGAGAGTTGAGAGTTCCCGTTGGCATGGTATTCGTTGACGATGGCGAAGGTGGGTGACGTGGCGGGCTCTTCTATGCCGAGCTGTCGGACGATGGCACTGATGAAGGTGGTCTTGCCTGCGCCCATGGGGGCGTGGAAGGCTACGATGCGACGCTGGCCGAGGTTGTCGATGAACTGTCGGGCGGCTTGGGCGAGCTGGTCGGGTGTGGCGATGTGGATGGTCATTTGCGTTTGGGTGTGAGTGTGACGAGGGGGATAATCATTTCTTCCATGGAGATGCCTCCGTGCTGGAAGGTGTTGCGATAGTAGCTGACGTAATGGTTGTAGTTGTTGGGGTAGGCGAAGAAGCTGTCGCCGGTGGCGAAGACGTAGGTGGTGGAGAGGTTGGGCGAGGGCAGCTGTGCCTGCTGGGGCTGGCGGATGGCGAAGACCTCCTTGGCGTTGTAGGCGAGGTTCTTGCCGAGCTTGTAGCGCAGGTTGGTGTTGGTGTTGCGGTCGCCGACAATCTTCACAGGTTTTGTGGCGCGGATGGATCCGTGGTCGGTGGTGATGATGACGCGGCGGTCGGTCTGTGCCAGGCGTCGCAGCAGCTCGGCCAGCGGTGAGTGGCGGAACCAGGAGAGGGTGATGGAGCGGTAGGCGGCCTCGTTGTTGGCGAGCTCGCGCACCATCTTCATCTCGGTGCGGGCGTGTGAGAGCATGTCGATGAAGTTGACGACGATGACGTTGAGGTCGAAGTTGCCGAGCTCGTTGAAGCGGTCGAGCAGGCGGTCGGCGGCTACGGAGTCGTTGATTTTATGGTAGCTGAAGGTGTCGTGGCGGCGGTAGCGCTCGATTTGTGTCTGGATGAGCGGGGCCTCGTTGAGGTTTTTGCCTTCTTCCTCTTCTTCGTCGACCCACAGCTCGGGGAACATGGTGGCTATCTGGGTGGGCATGAGTCCGCTGAAGATGGCGTTTCGCGCATACTGTGTGGCGGTGGGGAGGATGCTGAGGTAGAGGTCTTCGTCGATGTCGAACAGGTCGCCGAGGTCTTGGGCGAGTGTGCGCCACTGGTCGAGTCGGAAGTTGTCGATGACGATGAGGCACACTTTCTCGTCGTGGCTGAGCAGCGGGAATATTTTCTCTTTGAAGATTTGCGGCGACATGAGTGGGCGCACCTGGTCTGCTTCGATGTCAGACCGCGGGGGGAGTGTCGGGTTGACCCAGTCGAGGTAGTGCTGTTTGATGTATTTGGCGAAGCTGTTGTTGGCTTCTTCCTTCTGCATGGCAAGCATCTCGCTCATGGCGCTGTCGGTGCCGGTGAGCTCGAGCTCCCAGTGGACGAGTCGTTTGTAGATGTTTTTCCAGTCGTCCCAGTTCTTGCAGTCGGCTATCTGCATGGCGATGTCGGCGAAGTTTTGCTGATAGTTCTGCTGGGTGACCTCGTTGACAATCTCGCGCTGGTGGATGTTCTTCTTCAGGGTGAGGAGAATCTGGTTGGGGTTGACGGGCTTGATGAGGTAGTCGGCAATCTTCGAGCCGATGGCCTGGTTCATGATGTTCTCTTCCTCGCTCTTGGTGACCATGACGACTGGCGTGGCGGGCGAGATTTCCTTGATCTGTGCAAGGGTCTCAAGTCCGGTCAAGCCTGGCATCATCTCGTCGAGCAAGATGAGGTCGAAGGCGTGTTGACGACACTGGTCGATGGCATCGCTGCCATTGCTGACGGTGATGACTTCGTAGCCTTTCTTCTGCAGGAAGATGATGTGAGCCTTGAGCAATTCAATCTCGTCGTCGACCCAAAGTAATAGTCCGTTTGTCATATTATTGAAAAGATGAAAGGTTGAAATGTTGAAAGGTTTTCTCAGGAGTTAACGGGAGTTAGCCGACTGCGTCGGCGGAATTTAACGGAAGTTATCGGACGATAGTCTATGCAATTGACAGAACTATTGCCCGTTAACTCCACAGGCTGCAAGCCTGTTAACTTCTGATAACTTCTATTAACTACTAACATGTAAAACTGAAAACTAAAGGATGGGGGATTAGAAGCCGTCGAGGTCGTAGTATTCGTCCTCGAGGTCGTAGGTCTTCTTGTTGTCCTTATTCTCCTTGTTGTCCTTGGTCGCGGGCTTTGCGGGTGCAGGGGTAGTCGGCTCTTCGTCGAAGTAGAAGTCGTCGTCATCGTCTTTCTTCGGCTGCTGTGGCCTCGGCAGAATCTCCGGCTCTTCTGGCTGAGTGATAACCTCGGGCTTCTTCTCCGGTTGTGGTTTTACTTCCGGTTGCGGCTTTACTTCCGGTTGCGGTTTGACTTCTGGCTGGGGCTTTACCTCCGGCTGGGGTTTGACTTCCGGTTTCTCTTCCGGTTGCGGCGTGACAGCGGGGCTTTCGGATGAGGGCTTTCGGATGAGGGATGAAGGTTTGGCGGGTTCCTCTTCGGGCACATCGGGTATGATGACGTCAGGCTGGCGGTTGTCGACAGGCTGCTCCTCGTCGTCTGCCGGGATGATGATGCCGTCGTCGTCGCTCTGGTCGTCGTCGGCAGGAATGATGATGCCGTTGTCGGCGGGTGCTTCCTCGTTGACGTTTACGTTATCGTTCACCGGTGCGACGTTCTCTTCGATTTGTACTGGCGTGACGGTTTCTTCGTCGGGATTGACGAAGGTGCCGTCGTTGTTCGTGGGTGCGCCCTCAAGACCGTTGTCGAAGTATTCGCCGTTGTCGAGCATCTGGTCGATTTCCTCGATTGATGGCTCTTCGGGTTTCTTCGTGGGTTGGTCTTCGGGGTCGCTGTTGATGTCGGCAGGCTCGGCAAGCAGCTGGTAGGTGCTAATCTTGAGCGGTGCGAAGTGCTTGTTGTAGAACTTGTCGTAGTCGTCGTAGCTGAACTGTTGGCCGAGCAACGGCAGATTGGCCTGGCTGATGACGATGGTGCGGCTCTTTCCGAGCAGTCCTACGATGCCCTGTTGCTTGTGGAAGGCACGGGCATATTGCAGTGCTTCGTCGTAGTTTCGGAATCCGGCTACCTGCATGAGGTGCAGTCCGCCGTCTTCTTCGATGTTGATGTCGAAGTTGCGCACCATGTAGTTGGTGAAGTTGTATTTTGCCAACTGATAGAGCAGTTGGTTTTCGTCGAGCGAGTCGGGCTGGTAGGCAATCATGAAGACGAAGTCGACATTGCGGTCGGCCGAGAGCTTGCGCGCGGCAATGGAGTCGCTGTCGGCCAAGACGGCGGTGCGACGTTCCCAGACACTGCTGAGGTCGAACTTGCCGCCTTGCAGTCTGCGGCCTGCCTTTACTCCGTTGACTATCATGCCTGCCAAAGCGCTGACGTCGCTTTGCGGGTATTTCTCGACGATGGTCGTCATGTCCTCAAGACAGCCGTCGGCATTGCCCGTGTTGAGCTTGCTCATGCCATTGATGAAGATGAACTTGTCGCGGTGGGCTCCCAGGGGGAATCTGTTTTCTGAAAGCTCGTTGTTGGTTCTGATTTCGTCGTAGCGGTCGGCCTTGAAGGCATCGTAGGTGGCAGCGTAGAGCGAGTCTTCCATGTGCTCGCCGAAGCGGGCATTCTCGGCAAAGTAGGGGTCGGTGAGCACGGTGGTCCACTCGTTGTCGGGATACTCGGCTTTCAGCAGTTCGATGTATTGTGCTGCCACCTCGTGCATCCCCATCCGCGAGTAGAGCAGGAAGAGGTGATAGTAGGTGTTGGCCATGCCTTCGTAGGATGGGTATTGGTCGGTCAGGCGGCGCAGGGCTTTCTCGCTGAGCTGCAGGTTGTCGAGCTTGTCTTTGAAGATGACGCCCGAGTGGTAAAGTCCGTCCATGATGATGAGGTTGCTGGCCTCTACCTGTTCCTCGGTGAAGGGAATCTGTGCCAAGTAGTATTCGCGTTTGTGCGGGTCGTTCTGTGCACTGTCGGTAACCTGCGAGAGTGAGTCTTCCATGGCTTCGGCCTGTGCGATGGAGTCGAGCTGGGTTTCGGTAAGCTGGCCTTCTCCGCCGCTCAGATCAACAACGGTCTTGTTGATGCGTTGCCAGTCGTCTACATTCTCGCGCTTGCCCCATTGCTTCTGGAAGGCGGCCTTGCCTTGGTTCACAGCCATCGGGTTGTAGAAGTACCACAGTCCGTTCTGCTGGTTGGCGGCATTGGGCATGGCAGGCGTGGTCTGGTTCTGGTTGCCAGTGCTGCCGTTGCGGGTCTGCACCTCCTGTGCGTTCTGCTCGGCAGCCTTTTTGGCTTCTTCCTTTTCCTTCTTGATGAGCGCCTGGATGACGCGGTCGATGGCTTCGTTGCGGTCTTTCTCGTCCATCTTGGCAAGTGTTTGCAGCGAGTCTTGCAGGTAAACGGCGTCGGTGAAGGGCACCAGTTCGTCGAGCACTTTCGAGCGGTAGGAGAGCTGTTCGTAGTCGTCGCGTTCCTTGTCGAGCAGTCCGATGGCCTCGCCGTAGCAGCGCTGAGCATCGTTGTACTTCTCTTTCGCCCAGTAGATGTCGCCGAGCTTGAGCAACAGCACGCCTTTCTCTATGCCGCTACGCGTGGCTTTCTCGTTGCCTTTCTCGTAGGCTGAGATGGCACGCGCCGTGTCGTTCTGTGCCAGATAGATGTTTCCGATGGCATAGTAGACTTGGTCGAGGTAGTCTTTGTTCTTGTCGGATGCAGCCATTCGCTTCAGTCGGCTGATCATCTTTTTGGCCTGACCGGCTGCCAGCACCTCGGTCATGGCAATGCGGGCGTTGAACTCCACCTCGTAGGGAGGATTCTGGCGCACGACACGTTTGTAGGCTTTCAGTGCGAGGTCTTTACGTCCGAGTGCACTTTGCAGCTGGCCCATGAGGAACCACTCACGTGCACGCTGCTTGCTGCGCATCTCGTGCTTGATGACCTTGCGCAGATAGGGGATGGCTTGCTCGTAGTCGCCGGTGTGGATGTAGTAGTCGGCAAAGGTGTAATCCCATTCCTTCTGTGCACGCCAGTGAATAGAGTCGCGTCGCATGTTGCGGATGACATCCTCGGCATCGTACATCCAGTCTTGCTCTACGTAGCATTTGGCCAGCCATGCCCGCGCACGACCGTAGATGGCGGGCTGGTTCTGGTAGAGTCGGCTCATGTAAGAGAAAGTCGAGGCTGCCTCGTCGAAGGCTCCCTTATGGAACTGCGAACGTCCCATGAGCAGCCATGCCTTCCAGAGGAAGGGGTTGTACTCCTTGCGCGAGAGCCATTCGATGTCTTTCTCGGTTTTGCGACGTTTCTTGTTCCACTCCGGCCGACGCTTGATGCTGTGCAGCTTGATGGCCTTCTGACATTTCTCTATGGCTTTGTCGAAATTGCCCTTGCCCGTCTCGCGGTTCTGCTTGTTGCCAACAGTGTAGAGGGGAATAATCTCGGTGAAGTTGTCTTTGTTGGCGTTTTCCTTCTCAAGTGAACCGTCGATATAGGCCACGGAGCCATTGTAATAGGTGTTGTAGCGAGCGTTGAAAGAATGCCACCAGCGGCTCCTCGCAGTGTTTTTTTGCGAAGAACAGGCTGCCGTGAGCACAATGAGTGCCAACAGCATAAAGGGGATGACATGTTTAAAATTATTCAACTTCACTTCTTTAATAACTCCGTTTCGGTCTGTTTTATTGTGTGAACGATAAAAAATAACTTTACCCGATGAGCATGAATACCTCGTCTTTCAACTGGTCGGGCAGGGCTATCTGCCGAAGATGCAGACTTCTGCACCATGACGCCACTTCGTCTTGCTTCATGGTGTGCAGCACTTCGGCAAACTGTTCCACTTCGTCGTCGGTATAACCGTCGGATGGTCGGTTGGCGAAGGTGTCAAGCTCTTCGTCGTCGAAATATTCGATTTCGCGGACGGCGGCTTCCAGCATGCACTCCTGTTCGCATTTCTCGTCTTCGCCTGTGCAGGTGGCACACGATGAAGACGGTTGCACGGTGGGCTCGTCGCCGTGCTTGCGGAAAGAGAACCATCCCAGAATGGCTGTGAACAGTCCGAGGGCAACGAGCGCAAGTGCGAGATAAAGTATTTCCATGTTGTTACAGTTCTTCAATGTTGAAACCTGCCGAACGCAGGTCGTCCCAGAAGTGTGGATACGACTTGCTGACCACTTCGGGATTGTTGATGCAGATGGCGCCCGTCTTCAGTGCTGCGGGGGCAAACGCCATAGCCATGCGGTGGTCTTCGTAGGTGTCGATAGGCTCGTCGGATGGCTCGCATCGCTCGCCTTCCCATGTGAGTGTGCCGTCCTGTTCGTCGCTGACGACATAGCCCAGCTTCCGCAGCTCCTGTTTCAGAGCCTCTATGCGGTCGGTCTCTTTTATCCTGAGACTGGCCAGCCCCGTGAACCTGAAAGGAATGTCCAGCAGTGCACAGGTCACGACAACGGTCTGCGCTAAATCGGGAATCTCTGTGAAGTCGTAGTCGATGCGACTCACCCGCGAGTCGGCTTTCTCCAGTGTCACGTTGGTGATGCTTTGTTGATGCCATGCCTTGGTGTTTGGCTGTCGGTCGGTGTCAGACTGATTGTCGAAAGTGCTCCTCACACCCAGCAGTCTGAACAAATGACGCACCATGCTGTCGCCTTGTCGGGAACCGTCCATCAGTCCGGTGAGTCTTGTGGTGGAGTCGTTGTCGTCGGTCAACGCCATCACCTCATACCAATAAGAGGCTGCGCTCCAGTCGTTCTCAATCTGGTAGTCGCGTGCAGCATAGTGGCCGGGGCTGACCATGATGGTGTCGAATCCTGTCCATTCGGCTTTTGCCCCGAAGTCCTGCATCATCGACAACGTCAGGTCTATATAGGGTCGCGAGACGACTTCTCCCGTGAGCTTCAGCTCCAGTCCTTTCTTCAGTTCGGGTGCAATGAGCAGCAGAGCTGTAATGTATTGCGAACTGATGTTGCCAGGTATCTCCAGATGTCCGCCTTCGAGGGTCTGTCCCTTGATGTGTAGCGGCGGAAACCCTTGCTCGCCCGCATATTCGATGTCGGCTCCTAAGTAGCGTAGCGCATCGACCAGTGTGGCGATAGGCCGGTGCTTCATGCGCTCGGTGCCGGTGATGATGTGTTCGCCTGGTGTAGCGGCGAGATAGGCTGTCAGGAAACGCATGGCCGTACCCGCTGCCTTGATGTCGATGGTGTGGGGTAGTTCTGTCAAAGCCTTCACCATCACCTCGGTGTCGTCGCAGTCGGACAAGTTATGGATTGGAGAATCCTTTTTCGTGAGGGCTTTTATGACGAGAGCTCGGTTCGAAATGCTTTTCGAAGCCGGCAGGTTGATTGTAGCTTTTGTTGTCTTGGGCGCTGTAATGCGATATGTCATTTTACCTTATATATTATAATATACACTGCAAAAGTACAAAAAAGCTTTGAAAGACGAAACTCTTTGTGAGGATAATGATGAAAATAAGCGTATTTTTAAAGTTTTTAATGAAAAAGTTGCCGAGAAATTTGGAAATGTCGACCGAAGTGTGTAACTTTGCACCCGCAAAATGCAACGGATCGGGATTTAGCGCAGTTGGTAGCGCACACGTCTGGGGGGCGCGAGGTCGCTGGTTCGAGTCCAGTAATCCCGACCAAAACAATTCAGTAGCGGCTGAGACCATGAAGGTTTCAGCCGTTTTTATTTTACAAAAAATATAAACCTAATTAATTATCGATATGAGAAAGCTGTTATTCTTCATTGCCTGCATGGTTTCCATTGCAGTAAGTGCTCAGGAGCTTACCGACAATCAGGCCAAAGCCAAGCAAAACTTGGAACGCGCCATGGAGTTGGTCGACCTGACCATGTCAAAGTGTTTCACCGGTAGCGACGACGACTATCGAATGTACGACATCTACAACATGACGCTCAAGCGTGGCGAAGGAACAGCCGACGTATGGCCCTACACGGCAGCCCTCGAAGCAGTCTGTTCGGTCATCGAGGGTATCGACGAGTTGAAAGATGTTCTTGGCGAGGCTGAGGCACAGACACAGCGCACTCGTTATGTGAACCTGTTGAAAAAGCTCTACGACAATCTCGATTACTATCGTGGCTCTTTCACACTGACGTCATACACTCAGACGAAAAACTGGTCGGTCTATGGCGTGCATCGTGGCGGCAAGGGAACGACCAATGTCTCGGGCATCGAGAATGTCTATGACGACCAGGAGTGGATTATCCGCGAACTCATCCGTGCCTATCAGCTTACGGGCGATAACACCTATCTCACAAAAGCAGAAAATCTGACCGCCTATGTGCTCGACGGTTGGGACTGCTATCCCGACAAAGACGGCAACGACGAAGGCGGCATCACCTGGGGACCGGGCTACACCTCGAAGCACTCGTGTTCCAACGGCCCCATCATTCAGCCGCTGGTATGGTTGTCCGAGATTTACCGCACCACTCCTTCGCTCAGAATGCCACGCATGAACGTCTATAAGATTGAGGCCGACGGAACCCGCACAAGGACCAACCGACAGAAACAGGAATATTATCTGGAGATGGCTCGCAAGGTCTATGACTGGCAACGCAAGGTGCTGCTCAAGTCGGGAAACGTGTTCCACGATGCCGTCTGGGTGGCTGGTGGCGCAACCGACCAGGCAAAAGCCAAAGGAGCCCGAGTTGACAATCTGGGCATAGCCTACGAGACGGTTAACGGAAAGGAGTATCGCATGCATCTGCCTCTGGGCAATCCGGGCGGAACGGCATTCACCTATAATCTGGGCGCATGGCTTTCCGGCGGCGTCGAGTTGTATAAGGCTACAAACGACTACGCACTTTTTTCCGACATCAACCTCTTCTCGCAGAGTGGCTATAATGCCTTCACCAAGGAATTGAAAATCGATGGCATCACCTATCGCCAGTTTCCCACATACGATAAAATAGAAGACAACGGCACGGCCAACGGCTTCAACGTCTGGTTCAACAATGTGCTTGTGCGGGCATGGGCCGATGCAGTCGACTTCACCGACTACTCGCAGAAAGGTGCACGCCAGGGCCTTGATGCCATTCAGCAGAACCTTGACTATGCCTACGAGCATCACCGTAAAGACGGGTTCCTGCCGTTCGACTTGCTGAACGGTTGGGGAAACGAGAAAAACACCAAGGGCTTCCACCAGCTGGCCTTTGCCGCAGAGTATGCCAAGCTCGTGAAGTATCAGCTGAACAAAAGCGACAACAACATCAAGGCCTACGTTGTCATCGACGGTGCGGGCGGTACGGTGCAATATCTCTCGCGAAAGGCCAAGGGCCGCATGACCGTGAACTTGTGGGAAGGGGTGGACCTGAATCTAAAGGTCCTTCCCGAAGCCGACTACCGACTGGACAAGGTGGAACAGGGCAAGGAGCTTGACGAAGAGGTCGACGGCACGGTGCAGGCTGTGTTTGTTCCCGAGCGCGACATCACCGATCAGGTTTCCGAGAACGGTGTGCTCCGTGTGACCGACGTCGTCGACGGCACCACGTTGATGTTCTCCTTTGCTTCCACGACGGGCATCAAGAACATGAACACCCTCCTCCCAACCTCCCTCCGAAGGGGAGGAGACAAAACCATCTACGACCTGCAAGGCAGAGCCTACCCTCAACCCCTCCCAAAAGGCATCTACGTCGTCAACGGCAAGAAAGTACTTACCCGATAAAGCTTGCCATTTATACGATGAAGAAGGATGCCAGGTCTTTCTTCTTTTGTTTTTTAGCAAAAAGTTTGGTTTGTTTCTATTTATTTGCTAACTTTGCCGCCTTGAAACAAACAATCAATTAACTAAAGACATGATATTTAACAAAAAACGCAGCTGTGCCCTGATGCTGTTGCTCATGAGCATGAGTGTTGCCTTCTCGCAGGCACCTAACGGAACTGAAGATTACTATAAAAGTGCAAACGGCAAAAGCGGGGCTGCACTGAAGACGGCTCTACATAACGTCATCAAATTAGGTGAAAAAGATGTTACCGATTACAAGCAACTCGAAGGAGCCTATGAGGAAACCGACCGTATGCCCAACGGCTACTTCCGCGACCGCTATTCCAATATCACGAAGTTCACGACACTCAACTCTGGCAGCAACGCCAAAGAGGGCGGCATGTGCAACAAGGAACATTCCTTCCCCAAGAGCTGGTTTGGCGGGAAGGTCAAACCGATGTATAGCGACATTGTGCACGTTGTGCCCTCCGATGCCTTTGTGAACAATAAGCGCAGCAACCTGCCTTTCGGCGAGAACAGAGGAGAGTCCTACAAGTCGAGCGGTGGCTATTCCAAGGTCGGCGCCTGCACTGTCAGCGGTTTCAGCGGCGACTGCTTCGAGCCCAACGATGAGTGGAAAGGCGACTTTGCCCGCATCTATTTCTACATGGTAACCTGCTACGAAGACAAAATGTCTAACTGGTCGTGTCCCATGTTTCGCTCCAGCTACTCGAGCTATCAGCCCTTTGCCGACTGGGCTTTCAACATGCTGATGCGCTGGGCGGCAGAAGACCCCGTCAGCGAAATCGAGGTTGCCCGACAGGCAGGCATAGATGCGGCACAAGGCAACCGCAACCCCTTTGTCGACTATCCCGGACTGGAGCAGTACATCTGGGGTTCGAAGAAAACACAACCCTTCTACTACGACAACTACGACGGCGCTGTGGTGAACTACGTGGCAGCACCCACCCTCGTCGGCACAACCGATGCAGAGGGCAACATGACCGTCACCATGAGCACTACCACCTCAGGCGCAACCATCTACTACACCACCGACGGTACCGCCCCGACCGCGCGTAGCAACCCATACACTTCGCCCATCACGCTCACCGCCACCACCACCATCATGGCCATTGCCATGACAGCCGACGGCCAGAGCCTCGTGACCACCCAGACGTTCACCGTCGGAGGCAACACTCCCGTTGTCCCCGTCGTTACCGGAGAGAATGTCTATGTGAAAGTGACGTCCAGCAACGACCTCGAGAGCGGCCGGCGCTATCTGATTGTCTATGAGGAGAGCGAAACGGCAGGACAGGCATACAGCGGATTCAACAAAGACAAGGGCACACCGGGTGCTGTGACGATAGCCAACGGCCAGATCGACCTCTCTGCCAATCACAACGGCATCGTGCCGCTTACCCTTGAGCAGACGGCTTCCGGCATGTGGACCATCACCGATGGCGACGGCTATCTCGCCCTCACCAGCAACAGCAATTCGCTGAACAAGTCGACCAGCTCGACCGATGCCAATGCGCAGTGGACCATCAGCGCGTCGCCGACGGTAACAACGCTCGTGGCCAATGCCCACAACAAGTATCAGCTGCAATACAACGTCAGTGCCAAGATGTTCCGCTGCTACACCGGAGGTCAGAAGCCTGTCATGCTCTATAAGGAGGTACTGCCCGAGGTAGAGACCGTCACCGTGGAAATAGGCGATTCCGGCTACGCAACACTCTACTATGGCGAGAAAAACCTCATCGTGCCTGACAACGTGGAGGCCTATACCTACTACGTCAACGAAGACGGGCAGCTCGAAGAGAGCTATGTCTATGACAGCAGCGAGGTGATTCCCGCCGGTACGGGCGTCGTGGTTCATCCCGTCGATGGCAGCGCAGGCATCTTTGAATTCGAGGTGACCGACCAGCCGGGCGATGCTGACCCCGACAATCAGCTGACCGGAACCGACACCGACGAATACACGTTGGGCGCATCCTATTATTATATGCTCTCGCTCGATGCCGACAAGACACCTGGCTCCATTGGCTTCTACTGGGGAGCCGAGAATGGCGGGCGCTTCCTCAACAAGGCCCATCGCGCCTATCTGCCTGTCGTCACATCGGGCGAAGCCAAGCTGTGTTATCCGCTCAACGGCAACACCACAGGCATCGAAACCGTTAACAGCCTCACCCCCGACCCATCTTCAAAGGGCGAGGGAAGATACGTCTACGACCTGCAAGGCAGAGCGGTTGCAGATAATCCCTCATCCCTCATCCCTCATCCTTCATCCAAAAAGGGCATCTACCTGCAACGCGGCAAGAAGATTCTCGTAAAATAATAGCATCATTTTTCTCCCCACGCAATCCCCCCCTCCTGAAAGGAAGAACAGCAATCTCCTTTCAGGAGGGGGGCTTTTGTGTGTTTAGAGTTGTTCGTTAGTTTTTGGAGTTTTACAACTATTAACAATTCAGAGTTTCCTTTTAACATGAATTCTGCGAAATTCTGAAATAAATTTCCCGTGGTCGCGAATTTTTCACGTATGCGTGTGCAATTCGCTTTGCCCCCTAAATTAGGGGGTTGGGGGTCTTATTGAGGGTCGTGTGTGCAATTTTTATTTTGCGAAAGACCTATGTTTCGCTCGCGAAAGCTAAGCTTTCACCCTCCGAAAGACCGTCTTTTGGCAAGCAAAAGACCGTCTTTTGCAACCCGAAAGATATATCTTTCGGAATGAAGGGGGAGTGAAAAGGGAGTGGAAGGGGAGTGAAAGCGTGGGAAAATGACAAAATCCTGCGCTAAAACGAAGATTTTTCTCAACAGAATCCGTTAACATTTCTATCTCCGATTTAAGACAAATTAACGATTCTGAAAAGACATAATAACAAAATAACATATTATTTCTTTTCAACACATTAACACAAGCAATAACATATAGTACATGAAGGAGATGAAATGGTGGTTTGTGTGTGGAAAATGTGTGGAATCTTTGGTGGTTTCGGGAAAAAGTGGTAATTTAGCGCAGAAATAAATTAGATGACGATGAAAAGATTTGTTTTTATTTTCGCAGTGGTCCTGCTGGCTGGGTGCTCGGCTTCGAGGCTGACGCAGGAAGAGAAGGCCGCAAAGCGTGCGCAGGTGGCGCAGAGCGTGCAGGACAAGCTGGCACGCCGGGACTATAGAATTGAGGTTGACTTCATGCATCCGCAACGGGTGCCGTCGCGACACATCGACTACGGCTATGAGCTGCGCGTGCATGGCGACTCGGTTTATTCGTATCTGCCCTATGTGGGCGAGGTGAGGCGTGTGCCTTATGGCGGTGGGAAAGGTCTGAACTTCGACGCCGTGATGACAGGCTACACCTCGGAGCGCATCAAGAACAACGGCACGCGCATCAGGATGATTGTGCCCAACGAGGAGGACACGTATCTCTACACGGTGGAGGTGATGGACAACGGCAGGGCTTCGGTGGCAGTCTATGGTCGCGAGCACGACCCCATCAGCTTCACGGGTGAAATGCGGTATGAGGACAAGGAATGAGGGCTTGGCAGCAGATGAACACATGGTGACCCGGAAGTAGCCAATATGTTTAACTGAGAAAGAAAACGTATATTGTAAATTGAAAGTAGCAAATGAAAACGGGATATAAAAGATTGTTTTTGTTTGTCGTGACTTTGTTGACGACTCTGTGTGCTGATGCCCAGCACAAGGGATATGAGGTGGGGTATGACCGTGCTCACTATTTCTACCAGATGGGCGACGAGCTGAGCATTATCGACATGGACATGGAATGGCCGCGACGTCTGGATGGTGCGCAGGTGGAGCCGTTGTGCCGGTATATGACGAAGGAACTCTTCGGCGAGGAGGATGTCTCGTTGAAGGCGGCGACAGATAAATATCTGAAACGTTTTGGCCAGCCGGTGAATCAGGCCTTCGGCACGATGCCCGACGATAGCAAATATTGCCATGTGGCTATTGGCAGCAAGCTCATTGGCTATGAAAGCGGGCGCTACGTTTCGTTTCAGCTGACGCTGATGCAGCAGCCCGAGCCGGCGTCGAGCCAGCAACCGAGGCAGATGAGCAAACTGCTGACCTACGATCTGGCCAGCGGACGTGTGATGGCAATAGATGAGATGCTGCGCCTGCGTCGCATCAACGATGTGTTCTATCGCGACCATTTCGTTTTGTGCATTGCCAGTGGCGCACTGATAAAAGAGGAACCCGACAATGTCGATGTCTCAAACTGGCCGCTCGATGTCTGCTATGCCGACGGCTACATGGTGTTCGACCTCGGATTCAAGGAAACGAATCAGTTGCACAACAGCATTGCGATGGTGAGCTGTGAGAAAATGGATTTCTATCTGGATACGAAATTCAAGAAATGGCTCAAAACTGCCTTTGCTCCAAAGGCGGAGGAGGATGGCTCGCTTGGTTTTTCTGAAAGCATTTCCGAGCAGGAGAACGGCTTGAGCGATGAAGCGTGTGTCATCTTTACCGACACCATGCCGCAGTTTGACGGAGGCTTGGAGGCTCTGGTAAGACAGATTTCTACCTCGCTGCGCTACCCTGAGATGGATTTCTACCTGGAACGTGAAGGGAAAGTCGTGTTGGCCTATGTCGTGGAAAAGAATGGCATGGTGGGCGACGTGGCGGTCATCAAGGGCGTCACACCGACCATCGACCGCGAGGCGGTGAGAGTGTTGCGCTCGGTGTGCTGTTGGAAACCTGGCATGAAAGACGGAAAACCTGTCGCCGTGAAGCAGGTGATTCCTATTCTCTTCAAATTATCCGAAATTCAATTTGAAAGTAAATAGGGCAAAAAAGTTAGGTTTTAAATTATAAGTAGGGCTTTTACTTTTAGTTAATTTTTAGGGCAAAAATAACTATTAAATTGCGTTAAAATTTGGCGCAAGTTTCAATTTATTACTTATCTTTGCAGTGGAAAACAAATAAAATAGCTCTCTCTTTTAATCAGTGAAATACAAGTTATAATCAGTTTTTGTGAAATTTTGGTTTACAATAGGAAAGGCGTACTTCGTGAGAAATGCGCCTTTTATTTTTTTACAGTGTAGAGTGTAAAGTGTAGAGTGTAGAGTTTGCTGGCGTATCGGGAGTTGTTATGCACTCTACACTCTACACTCTGCACTAAACATTGATGGTCAGTTCGACAGGACAATGGTCGGAGCCGAGAATATCGGTATGGATGTCGGCACTTACAATTTGTTGCTGCAATCGGTTTGAGACCAGGAAATAGTCAATGCGCCAACCAGCATTCTTCTGACGGGCCTGAAAGCGATAGGACCACCACGAGTAGGTGACCTGCTCGGGGTGTAGCCATCGGAATGTGTCGGTGAATCCGTTGTCGAGAAGGGTGGTGAACTGTTGGCGCTCCTCGTCGGTGAAGCCGGCATTCTTGCGGTTGGTCTTGGGGTTCTTCAGGTCGATTTCCTCGTGTGCCACGTTCATGTCGCCACAGACGATGACGGGCTTTTGCTGGTCGAGCTTGAGCAGGTAGTTGCGGAAATTGTCGTCCCATGTCATGCGGTAGTCGAGTCGTCGGAGTCCGTCTTGTGCATTGGGGGTATAGACACAGACGAGGAAGAACTGCGGCATCTCGAGTGTGACGATGCGGCCTTCATGGTCGTGCTCGTCGATGCCCATGCCATAGCTGACGCTCAGCGGCTCGTGGCGGGTGTAGATGGCCGTGCCGGAGTAGCCTTTCTTGTCGGCATAGTTCCAATAAGAGCGGTAGCCGGGGAACTGCAAGTCGAGTTGTCCGGCCTGCATCTTTGTTTCTTGCAGGCAGAAGAAGTCGGCATCGAGTGTCTTGAAGGTTTCTTCAAAGCCTTTGCCGACACAGGCACGCAGGCCGTTGACATTCCAGGAGATGAGTTTCATATCAGGATTTTATCGTTCTTATCGGGTTCCGCTGAAGACTACATAACTTTTAATGTCGTGAATCTGGCCGTCGATGACAATCTTGTCAACGAGCACGGTGGCTGTCAGTATGCGGTTTGTGGTTTCATAAACCACTGACGAGTAGGCTGAACCCTGTGATGTCGTGTAGTTGTGAACCAGTGAAATTACGACGGTGTGCTCAATTTCGTCGCCTTCGTTCAGCTTGACTTTGTACTCATAGGCCGTGCTGGAAGGCTCGAAGCTGCCCTGATAGTTGCTGCCGTATGCAGCATAAGGCGTAATCTTTGCCGTAACCTTCTGGTTGCCTACAGCAGCAAGGACGGCCTTCTCTTGTATGTTGCCGGTGTAGTTGGCAAAGACCGACATCGGGAAGTTGTTGGCTGTGAAGGTTCCGTCGGAGTTTATGGTCCAGATAAGTGCCGTCTTGCCAGTGTTCTCCGCAGCCGTTACGTCGTAGTAGTAGAGCGTGCCGTTGTACGAACCTACCATGGAACTGAGTGCGTTGGTGCGTTGTTCTTCAGTTTCGAGCATGGTGGCACTTGTGCCGTTGTCGTCGTCATCGCCAAGGCATGAGGTAAGTGCTGTCAGGGCAAACATGCCGAGCAGCAGCGTTGAGAATAATTTTAGTGTTTTCATTGTTTCGTTTTCTAAAATAGGTAAATAAATAATGTTCTAAAAAATGTTTGGGGTGTTTGTGATATCGGCAGGGTGGGGTGGACTACACTCGTTTTGACTCACCGCGCAACAGGTTCATGAACTCTTCGCGGGTCTTGGCTTGGTTGAAGGCACCGCTGAAGTCGCTGGTGGTAGTGATGGCATTCTGCTTTTCTACGCCGCGCATCTGCATACACATGTGCTTGGCCTCGATGACCACCATCACGCCAAGCGGGTGGAGCGTGTCTTGTATGCAGTCCTTGATTTGCTGGGTGAGTCGCTCCTGCACTTGCAGACGGTGGCTGTAGATGTCGACAACGCGTGCTACTTTGGACAGACCTGTGATGTAGCCGTTGGGAATGTATGCCACGTGAGCCTTGCCGTAGAAGGGAATCATGTGGTGCTCGCACATCGAGAAGAAGTCGATGTCTTTGACGATGACCATTTGGTTGTACTTCTCTTCGAAAAGTGCATCGGTGAGCACTTTATGCGGGTCTTGGGTGTAGCCACGTGTGAGAATCTGCATGGCCTTGGCCACGCGCATGGGTGTCTTTAGCAGGCCCTCGCGATCGGGGTCTTCGCCGAGTAGGGTGATGATTTGTTTATAGTGGTCGGCGAGTTGTTCGAGACCGTCGCGAAATTCTGTTTCTGGGTTCATCTTATCTTGATTTTTAAGTATTGTTATCTATATTGTACGGTGATTTTCTCGCTGACGACACAGGCTTGGTCGAATCCCTTGTTGCGTGCCTGCTTGACGATGCGATCAGCCGTTTCTTTTTTTCGGAAGTTTCCGATGCGGCAGGTCCATCGTGGCGAGTGGAAATGGGTGTAGACGGGTTGGTTGGGGAAGGCGGCCTTGATGCGCCTGCCCATGTTCTGTGCCTTGATGCGGTCCTCGCGTTTGTTGCCTCCGGCAAAGACCTGCACGCGATAGCCTTGTATCTTGAAGCCATTGCGCATGACCTTCTTGCCCGAGATGTCTGTTTGTGTGGTCTCGGTGCCGTAGGAAGAGCTTGGCGACACGATGCGAGGCTGGGTGGGTCGCGTCTCGGTTGCCGGATTCTGGGAGGGTGCTTCCGTTTCCGAGATTGTGTTGGCCGGCTTGGTCGTGGTCGACGTTGTTGCCGGAGTGCGTGTTCCTGTTGGTGCGGCGGTTTTCTCTTCAGCTTTCTTTCCTGAATTTGCAGGCGCGTCTTGTTTCTTGGCTTTGCCGAAGACCAGGTCGTTGATTTCCTGACTTTGATTGACGGTCACGGTGCCTTGTTTCTGCCCGTTCTCGTTCTGGGCAGACAGTGGCAGTATTGCGAAGATGCAACAGGCAATCAGCAGAATTGTCTTTTTGGTCATAATGTTTCTTTCTTCTATGTTGACATCGTTGTCTCGTCGCTTTCGCCATGGGGCATCAGTCGACAAGTACAGGTTTGCCTGCAAAGTTATAAATAATGTTTGTAAAAAGTGGTGTTTAGAGTGTTAAAATTGTTTTTTCTTGGTCTTTTCAGTGTTATGTCTGTGTTGATGTGCGGCAATGAAAGTGCAAAAGAAAACCTCACCGACGACTGAAGAGCTGGTGTCGGTGAGGTGTGTTGAGGGCGTTCGGATATTATTTCCAAGCGTCGATGATGCCTTTGAAGTCGGCAGCCTTGAGCGATGCACCGCCGATGAGTCCGCCGTCGATGTCGGGCTTGGCGAAGAGCTCGGGTGCGTTGCTTGCCTTGCACGAGCCGCCATAGAGGATGCTGGTGTTGTCGGCAACAGCCTGTCCGTATTTCTCGGCTACGATGCTGCGGATGTAGGCGTGAATCTCTTCGGCCTGCTCAGCTGTGGCGGTCTTGCCTGTACCGATGGCCCAGATGGGTTCGTAGGCGATGATGATGTTCTTGAACTCCTCTTCTGTGAGGTTGAAGACAGAACCTTCGAGTTCGGCCTTGCATACTTCGTTCTGCTTGCCTGCTTCGCGCTCCTCGAGTGATTCGCCGATGCAGAAGATGACTTTGAGGTTGTTCTTCAGGGCAAGCAGCACCTTCTCTTTGAGAATTTCGGGAGTCTCTTTGTAGTATTCGCGACGCTCAGAGTGGCCGAGGATGACATACTGAGCACCGGTAGATTTCACCATTTCGGCAGAAACTTCGCCGGTGAAGGCGCCTTTTTCCTTGTCGGCGCAGTTCTCGGCTCCGAGTCCGATGACGTCTTGGTTGAGGAACTGTGCGATGCTGGCCAGGTGGATGAACGGCGTGCAGATGACGACGCCGCAGTTGGGCTTTTCAGCAGTCAGTGTTTCGTTGAGCTCTTTGGCGAGCGCAATACCTTCTTGCAGGTTCATGTTCATTTTCCAGTTGCCTGCTACAATCTTTTTTCTCATTTTTTTGTTTTGTTGTTTAATAAGTTGATATGATGTTATGTTCTTTTTTCTTCTGAACCATTTTGTCCATGCCCACAGTCGGTCGGCCAGTGTGAGCAGGAAAAGGGGCAGCACGAACCACAGCACGATTTTCAGAATCTTTCCCGGAACCTTGTCTTCGGGCATCTTACCCAGGTCCGAGGTCTCGAGTGCGCCCTGTGGCAGTTGTTCGTCGGGCAGAGCGTTGTGGCTCCATTTGTTGATGACCTTGCCGTCTTTGACGAGCAGCAGTCCGGGGTTGCTGCGTATGATGGTCTTGAGCGTGGTGGGGTCGGTTGTGCAGAATGGATATTCGGCACCGGTGCGCTCGCTCCATCGGCTTGTGCCCTCGTCGTTGCTGGCGGTGAGGCAGTAGAAGGGGATGTCGTGTTCTACGGCATACTCGTAAATCTTCTCTATGTTGCCGAAGTTGGTCTCGTCGGCCTGTTCGAGGTGTGGTGCGACGAGCAGGAAGGTGTAGCCCTTGTCGTCGAGTATCTGGTCGGTGATGTCGTCGCCGTCGGGCCGCAGTTCAATAGAGAAGTCGTGTATGGGCGGCACATAGCCGGCTTTAGTCTGTCGTGTCTTGCGGTCGACGAACTCCCAAGTGGAGTCGGGGTAGTTCTCGAGGGTGAACTCGCGTGTCTCCCCGTTCTTCTTCATGATGAAGGTGGTCTCAAACTCGGGTTGCTCGGCACCTTCGGGAATCTCCATGCCCCTTCTCAGGTCGGCTCCGATGTGATAGGGTCGGAAATCGAACATGGGCAGCAGGTAGAGGCTGAAGATGCTCATGGCGAAGATGAAGACAATGGTGTAGTTGATGACAATCCACTGATTGGTCTTCGAGATGAGCCGCGGCATGATGAGCGGCCAGCGTGCCACGACGACGGCGCAGGCGAGCAGCACGATGTTCTTGGCCAGCGTCTGTCCGTTGGTGAGCTTGACGGCATCGCCGAAGCACCCGCAGTCTTCCACCGGGTTCCACAGGGCCACCCACAGCGTGATGAGTGTCATCACAGCCATGAAGGCGAGCACCACTCTCGACGTGATGCGCCGCTGTATGGCGAAGAGCAGCAAGATGCCCAGCACAAATTCTATGGCTGCCAGCACGACAGCCGTGCCGAGTGTGAGCCAGTCGGGTAGGAGCGACGCCATGCCAAGGGCTTCGGCATAGTCTTGCAGCTTATACTGCGTGCCGAGCGGGTCGACGGCCTTCACGAATCCCGAGAAGATGAACACCGCAGAAAGCAGAAACCGACAGATGTTGACAAGCCACCTCTTCATAATGCATTCAACTTTTCAACCTTTCACCTTTTCATCCTTCACTCAGCTTGATGCATCCGAAGACGGCATAGTTGATGATGTCCTGATAGTTTGAGCCGATGCCCTCGCTGACGAGGGTCTGTCCTTGCAGGTCTTCAATCTCCTTGATGCGTTGCAGCTTGGTGAGTATGAAGTCGGTGTATGAGCTGACGCGCATGGAGCGCCACGCCTCGTCGTAGTCGTGGTTTTTCTTCAGCATCAGCTGCAGGGTGTCGTCGGCGTAGCTGTCGTAGAGCATCATGGCCTCGTCGGGGGTGATGTCGACCTGATCGACGTGTCCGCGTTCGAGCTGAATGAGTCCCACGATGCCGTAGTTGACCAGTGCGACGAACTCGGGCCGGATGCCTTCGCCCACGAGCGATTCTTTCTTCTCTTCGAGCGAGCGTATGCGCTTGGCCTTGATGAAGAGCTGGTCGGTCAGCGACGACGGGCGCAGTATGCGCCACGAGGCTCCGTAGTCGTGCAGTTTCTTTTCAAACAGCGAGCGACATTCCTGCATCACCGCCTTGAACTGCTGTTCTGTATTTCGATTTTCCATATATTGATTAATCTGATATAGTCCCGGCATGCAGCTGCTCAATGGGAAACATTAAATCCCAGTTTTTCCCCCAAACGATGTTTCCGTTTTCGATAGTAAACTGGCTAAACTTGCGTACGTCAAGATATTTGTTATATTGCGGGTGTGGGTGTCGACGGATGAAATCGCCAATATCGACAGTCTGCACGGTATTGTCGCTGAATGTCAGGCTGACAGTGAAGTTGCCTGCATCCTCGGCCTTTATAATGTATAGTCTCTCCATGTCATATCCTCCTTATAATATTTTATTCTTTATGTTAGTGCATCTGACAGCTTGTTTGAGTACGAAAAACTTAATCCATTTGTCAATAATGTTTTTGTAATATTTACGGATGAACATCTCAACTGTTCGTTTTTCTTTGTCGGATAACGACTCAGCCCCATTCTTCTCTCTAATGCGGATGTCGGTCAACTCCCCGTTCATCATGATGAGCTCGAAAACGCTTTCCTTGCTGCCATGCAAAACATGAACGTGTATAGGTTCATGCTCATTAGAGTAGAAGAAAAAGATGAAACCGAAATATTCAAATATTTTTGGCATAAAATTTTTCTTTTGTCGTTTGCAGCTGCAAAGGTACAAAAAATCGTAGGAAAAGCCAAATTATTGAGGGTTTTTGTTTAAATGCCGCACCCGATAGTTAAGTATTATAGAGTCAACCAGCAAACTTGCGCTTGCTGGTTGACTCTATAGAATATTGACAGTGGATATTGAAATGAACTTTTTTCACAGAAATGCGCCATAATTCAAAATAAAATCGTAAATTTGCGGCTAAACAATAAATGAGAACGGAAATGTCAGAGATATGTAGATTTGTATTATCATTGCGATGTTCGGCGACGACCATAATCCGCCACATTTTCATGTGCGCTACGGTGACTACCGTTGCACCATCACCATCACCAAGGGTGTGGTGAAGGGGCAGTTGCCACGTAAGGCCTTAAAGAAAGTGTTTGAGTGGATGGATGAGCACCACGACGAACTGATGGCGAATTGGGCACGCCTACAGAACGGAGACGAAGCACTGCCCATTGACCCTTTAAAATAACAACAGATATGGAAGATATGGAATTGCTTAGAGTGGTCGATGTGGACTACCTGCACGACTACACGATGGAACTGGAGTTCAGCAACGGCGAGCGTCGCATCGTAGATTTCAAACCGCTGCTGAAAGGAAAACTTCGCGAACAACTGCTCGACCATGACAAGTTTGTGCAGTTCGCCCTCACCGACTGGACACTGGAATGGTACAACGGCGTGGACTTCGCCCCCGAAAGGCTCTATGAGTTGGGAAAGGCGGCGTAGTAAATAAACACAAACAAAGAGCGGGAACCGAGGCCGAGAATGTCGGTGTGGGTTCCCGTTATTATAATATTGGACTTTGATTTTTCAATTGAAACCGTTTTTAGACAATTTTAGTCCAAAAAGCAAAGATTTCCCCAAAAAATGTTTGAATGCGCTACATTTTTATTATAGCTTTGAATCGTGATTTATAAACAAAAAGAAAATGAAATTTGTAACTGGAGACATCGTTCAAGATGGAACGCTTGTTTCAACAATCAAAAGGATTGAAAATGGCCATGCTGTTTTAACGAAGAATTATGAGGTTACATTGGAGAGGCTTAATTCGGTTGAAATCGGAAGTGGAAAAGATAATGGAATAGTATTGGAATGTGAAAAATTGAGAGCACCTATCATTGCTCCAGGCAAGAATACTCCTATACGCAATCCAAAGCCGTATCTTGAAAATGGAATAGATGGCTATACTTCTATTTCTTCGACTGTCGAATCGAAAGGTTTCAAATATGTGGATGAATTACAAGTCTGGCTCAGGGAGAATGCACCAGACTGTTATCTTAGAATGAGAATTTAATCATATCGCATTGGAGGTGGAGTCTAATCCGCCTCCAACATGATTATTTGTTTCTATTGATAATAACTGTCAATATAGATCTTACTTGGTTCATGAGATTTTGATCTTCGCCAATTTTCAAAGTGACCATTGGTGAATTTATGCAATTGACGGTTACAACAATGGAGTAACTATGCACAATATAACTAATACTGCCTGAAGTTTCAATAGTCTTTGAGGCTGTCGCCCCACCTATTACGGCACCTATATTTCCAGCAACAAGCCCACCAACAGCAGCACGTTTAAGCATACTTCCATTGTTTGTCTTTGCTGTTGATGTTGAACTAGAATAAATAGTTTGAGCATTATCCTGAACAGAAAAACTAAGAATGTCACTGAAATTGTATTCCTCGCCTTTCATGTAAATTTTCTGCAAGTTCTCATTTATGTATAATTTCAAATCTCGATCTATGACCTGATGTCCTTCTCCGTACTTTTCTTTCTCCTCCGCTAATTTATCTTCTCTCCTCTTGGCAGCGACCCTTCTATCCCTTTCCGATTGTTCGTCAGGTGTCAGACCTGTCTTTTGAAACTTATTCTTAATCTCAAATATATTTGTTATTTTGGGGGCCTCCACAATTGCAACCATATTGATAAGTAACATCAGTAAAGTTAATATAAAAACAAACAAACCTCCTTCGTAAGTTTTCATATAAACTCCATTTTCCCAAAATGCTTCCATGATAGTTCTGCTCATAGAAAATAAAGGATATAAATCCAATAATGCAATTATGACATATAATCCTCTATATAAAGAAATTATCTTTTTTTCTTTTTGGGCATACAAATCTATTTCATCAGCGTTTATTGTAATGCTTTTCTTTGACTCCATTGTCCAGGGCCACAACATGACCTGAAAAAGATACACAACCAGACAAGAAAAGAACATCCACCAGCCTGACTGAAACAGCAAGAAGCCAATGATTGGGGCCAATAATAATAGAATAAAGAGCAGGAAAGATGCTCTGTGCATCCTCTCATAAGTTAACGTTCTGTTTTTTGATTCCATGTTATTTGTATTTAATTAAATGCGCAGGCTATTTCCACGCACTCCTAGTTCACCACAAACTTCAGTAACCGTTGAAACGCCTGCGCACAATGAGCCAACGCCCCTGTTACTGCTTGGCTCCATATTTCCGAAGTGGTGATTGGGAGTGTAGAGCCTATTATGTCATTTATTCCGAAGAACGTCGCAAAATTACACAAAAATCTTCGAATTACCACTTTGGAAGCATAAAAAATGTGATGGATTTGTGAATTTTTTATTTTTGAGGATGGTTAAGATGGAGTCTTTTCGGTAAAAAGTGAAAGAAAGCCCGAAATTATTATCAAAGGAGTTCGAGGATTATTGTGTACCTTTGCGGTCGAAGAAGTTCAACCGCAAAACTCGGAAGTGCCGAAGGTTGCCCTCCTCAGCATATTTGAATAGTAGTTAGCATCTTTATTACTCTGTGATTGACAACAGAGCCAACATAATCCCTTGATGTAGTTATTGTACAACACGGGATTTTAAAGTTAGTTTTGTTATACCCAGTGAATCTTGCGGATGGTGATGGGTGAAATGCCATATATGTGCAGAAAAACGGGGAAAGTGTTAAAATGGGAGTACGATTTTAACACTTACAATTTGTTGCAAAGCGATGAAAAACGAGCCGTTTTCCACCCATTCACTCCCTTTTCACTCCCTTTTCACTTCTCTTTTATTCCGAAAGATATATGTTTCGGGTTGCAAAACACGGTTTTTTGGCTTGCAAAACACGGTCTTTCGGAGGGTGAAAGCTTAGCTTTCGCGAGCGAAACATATATCTTTCGGAAGTGAAAAGTGATGAATGAAAAGTGAAAAGTGGCGTAACGTTTTCTTTTTCAGTGGGTTGTAAAAAACGAAGAAAAACGGCCGATTTTCTGATAAACTGACAGCGGGAAACAAAAAATGCCGAAAATCGGCATTTATGGGGGAAACGTAAAATGTTAAAATCGGGCTATTTTTTAACATTTGCGGTGGCGGTGGCTTCGTTGAGCTCCTTCTGCCGGAAGTGAATCATTCTGACCACGCCGCACATGGCTTCGTAGCGGGCCTTGAGCGAGTCGCGTCTCATGCGCAGGCGGTTGGCCTGCCCGAGGTTGGGCGTCTGCTCGATGAGTCGCAGCGTGCGCTGCAGGGCCGAGTCGGTGTGGATGACGTCGGCCTGAGCCATCTTCAACGAGGCGTTCTGCCAGATGCGCAGTGCCTGCCGCCGCTCTTCGATGGCCATGGGGAACCGCTCGCGCAGCGACATGATGCTGTCGAGCGTGGCATCGTAGTCGCCCTGCGCGTAGAGCGACTCAATCTCTCCGAGCAGGTCGGCAGCCATCTGTTCCTCGGTTTCTTTGCACGAGGTCAGGGCCAGCAGTGCCAGTAACAGCCATATATGTTTCATGCGCTTTTTTGTTGGATAGCGGAATCTACTGCAAAGATAGAAAATAATTCATAATACATCGTTCATAATTCATAAATATTTCGTATTTTTGCACCCGTTTAAGGAGATTTAAGATTTTATGACATTATACACCGATGCCGAACTGGCACAGATTCTTGATAAGGAGATTTTTCATCAGATAGGGCAGGCCGCCGACGGGCTCGGCGTGGAGTGCTATGTGGTGGGCGGGTACGTCCGCGACATTTTCCTCGGTCGTCCGTCGAAAGACATCGACGTCGTTGTCGTGGGCAGCGGCATCGAGGTGGCACGGCAGCTGAAGCAGCTGCTCGGCCGTCGGGCGCACCTCTCCGTGTTCAAGAACTTCGGCACGGCGCAGGTGAAAATCGGAGCCCGTGCTCTTGAGGTCGAGTTTGTCGGTGCGCGGCGCGAGAGCTACAGCCACGACTCGCGCAAGCCCATCGTGGAAGACGGTTCGCTGGAAGACGACCAGAACCGGCGCGACTTCACCATCAACGCCATGGCCATCTGCCTGAACAAAGAACGGTTCGGCGAACTGGTCGATCCGTTCGACGGGCTGGCCGACCTCGAGGACGGCATCATCCGCACGCCACTCGACCCCGACATCACCTTCAGCGACGACCCCCTGCGCATGATGCGCTGTGTGCGCTTCGCCACACAACTCGGTTTCTTCATCGAGGAGGAGACCGAGGACGCACTGCGCCGTAATGCCGATCGGCTGAAAATCATCAGCGGCGAGCGCATCAGCGACGAACTCAACAAAATCATCATGGCCCGACATCCCAGCACCGGCTTCGACTACCTCTACCGAGCCGGACTGCTGCAGCTCATCCTGCCCGAGCTCGTGGCGCTCGACAACGTGGACACCTCACACGGGCGTGCCCACAAAAACAACTACTACCACACGATGGAAGTGCTGGAGAACGTGGTGAAGGCTACGCTCTCTGCGGGCAGCGAGGATTCTTTGTGGTTGCGCTGGGCCGCTCTGCTGCACGACATCGGCAAGATGAAGACCCGACGCTGGGAGCCGGCGCAGGGCTGGACTTTCCACAACCACAACTATGTGGGGGCAAAGATGGTGCCGCAAATCTTCCGACGGCTGAAGTTGCCGCTCGACATGAAGATGAAATATGTACAGAAGCTGGTCGACCTGCACATGCGCCCCATCGTCATTGCCACCGACGTGGTGACCGACAGCGCTGTCCGGCGGTTGCTCAACGATGCAGGCGACGACATCGACGACCTGATGACACTCTGCGAGGCCGACATCACCAGCAAAAACCATATACGCAAACAGCAGTTCCTCAACAACTTCCGCATGGTGCGCGAGAAACTGGCCGACCTGCAGGAACGCGACTATAAGCGTCTGCTGCAGCCCGTCATCGACGGAAACGAAATCATGCAGATGTTCAACCTCAAGCCATCGCGCGAGGTGGGTGAGCTGAAACAGACGCTGAAAGACGCCGTTCTCGACAATCGCGTGCCCAACGAGCGCGAGCCGCTTATGCAACTGCTTGTGCAGAAGGCCGGGGAGATGGGGCTCGCGGTGCCCCCGACCCAAAAGGACGGAGCCGAGGGCTGATTCGGTAATTATTGTTAAAAACAATATTCATGTTGTTAAAAACAATATTTATATTGTCATACTTTATATAATAATTAGTAATTTTGCAGCGAAAAAACTCCAAGCCTTCAAAAAGTTTTCTATTGAGAGGTGTAGGAGTCGTGTATTCAAACAAATCGTTTTAGATAGAAAAAATTGGTTATAGATAATTGTAATATAAAAATAGGTATGAATTTCAAACAGACATTTTTATTCGTGGCCTTAGCCTCGTTGCTCGCCTCGTGTGGCGGAAAGCAGGGCGGACGGCCTAATTTTGGTGATAACGAATATCCCGTTATGACGGTCGAGGCAAAGAGCTCTGTCATGCAGAGCACCTATCCGGCCACGCTCAAAGGTATCCAGGACGTACAGATTCGTCCGAAGGTCTCGGGCTTCATCACGCAGGTTTGTGTGAAAGAAGGTCAGGCTGTTGGCGCAGGCCAGTTGTTGTTCATCATCGACAATGCCACCTATCAGGCCCAGGTGCGTCAGGCTCAGGCCGCAGTGAATACGGCTACGGCACAGATGAATACGGCCAAGCTGACTTTTGAAAACAACCAGCAGTTGTTCAACAATAACGTCATCGGACAGTTCGAACTTCAGTCGGCGAAGAACAACTACGAGGTGGCCCGCGCCCAGGTGGCTCAGGCCAAAGCAGCCCTGGCTTCGGCACAGGAGACGCTCAGCTTCTGCTACGTGAAGAGTCCGGCCAGCGGCGTCATCGGCAGCCTGCCGTTCAAGGTGGGCGCATTGGTCAGCGCATCGAGCGCAGAGCCCCTGACAACGGTGTCGAACGTCAGCACCATCGAGGCCTATTTCTCGATGACAGAGAAAGACGTGCTCGAAATGACGAAGACCTCGGGCAGCGTCAATGCAGCCCTCAGCACCTTCCCCACCGTGAAGCTGCAGCTGGCCGACGGCAGCACCTACAACCATCCGGGCAAAGTGAGCAAGGTGAGCGGAGTCATCGACCCCGCCACAGGTAGCGTGTCGGTCATCGCGCAGTTCTCCAATCCTGAGCGTCTGCTCAAGAGCGGCGGCTCGGGCTCTATCATCATACCGCGCGACAACGCTCACGCACTGCTCATTCCGCAGAGTGTGGTTTCCGAAGTTCAGGACAAGCACTTCGTTTACATTGTAGGCAAGGACAACAAGGTGAAATATACCGAAATCAAGGTCGACCCGCAGACCGACGGCAACAACTACGTCGTTGTCAGCGGCTTACAGGTCGGCGACCGCTACGTGACCAACGGCATCCAGTCGCTCTCCGACGGCATGGAAATCAAGCCCATCACCCCTGCACAGTATGACAAGAAAATCCAAGAGGCCCAGAAGCTCGGCGAGAGCAACAGCACGGCCAAAGGATTCATCAATGCCATGAGTGGAAAGAAATAAATTTAAGCAGATATGACATTTACAAACTTTATAAAGCGGCCGGTGCTCTCGACGGTAATCTCGGTGGTCATCGTCATTCTGGGTTTCATCGGTCTCGCTACATTGCCTATTGAACAGTATCCCGACATCGCGCCGCCTACCGTCATGGTGTGGACATCCTATACCGGTGCCGATGCCGAAACTGTAAAGAACTCTGTGCTCGCACCGCTCGAAGAGAGTATCAACGGTGTCGAGGGCATGGACTATATGACATCGTCGGCCACCAACAACGGTTCGGGAACCATCTCTATCCTCTTCCGCCAAGGCATCAATGCCGATATGTGTGCCGTCAACGTGCAAAACCGCGTGGCACAGGCTCAGGCGTTGCTACCCGCAGAAGTGACGCGGGCCGGTGTGCAGGTCATGAAACGCCAGACTTCGCAAGTTGTCATGTACACCCTCACGTCGGAAGACGGACGCTACGACGATGAGTTCCTCACCAACTACGCAAACATCAACATCATACCTGCCCTGAAGCGTATCGAGGGCGTCGGCGACGTGTCGTCACCGGGTATGAAAACCTACTCCATGCGTATCTGGCTGAAGCCGGAAGTGATGAAGCAGTACAGCCTGATGCCGACCGACATCAGTGGTGTGCTGGCCGAACAGAACATCGAGGCAGCACCGGGTTCCTTCGGTGAGCAGTCGAACGTGGCCTATGAGTATGCCATGCGCTACACGGGCCGACTGAAGACGCCAGAGGAATTTGGCAACATCATCATCAAGACCACCGACGACGGCCAAACGCTGAAGCTGAAAGATGTGGCAAAGATTGAACTGGGCGGATTGCAGTACTCTGTGTCGATGAAGAACAACAACAGACCGTCGGTCATGGGTATGGTGCAGCAGATTGCCGGTTCGAATGCCAACGAAATTGCAAAGAACGTGAAGGCTGAGCTTGAAGAGCAGGCCAAGAGTTTCCCGCCGGGACTGGAGTATAAGATCAACTACGACGTGACCGAGTTCCTCTATGCTTCTATCGAGGAGGTGGTGTTCACGCTCATCTTGACGCTCGTACTGGTGTTCCTCGTGGTTTACGTCTTCCTGCAAGACTTCCGTTCGACACTTATCCCGCTGATTGCCGTGCCTGTATCGCTCATCGGTACGTTCTTCTTCCTGAAGGTGGTGGGATTCTCCATCAACCTGCTTGTGTTGTCGGCTTTGTTGTTGGCCATTGCCATTGTGGTTGACGATGCCATCATCGTGGTTGAGGCTGTCCATGCCAAGCTCGACCAGGGCTATAAGAGCACGATGCGTGCGTCAATCGACGCCATGAATGAAATCTCGGGTGCCATTATCTCGATTACGTTGGTCATGGCATCGGTGTTCATCCCCGTGTCGTTCATCGGCGGAACGAGTGGAACGTTCTATAAGGAGTTCGGTATCACGATGGCCGTCAGCATCTTCATCTCGGCTTTGAACGCCCTGACGCTGTCGCCGGCCCTCTGTGCGTTGTTCCTGAAACCGCACGATGCCGAAGGTCACGAGCGCAAGATGTCGCTGCTCGACCGGATGCACACGTCGTTCAATGCCTCATACGACAAAATCCTGAACAAGTATAAGAATGCCGTTGAAAAGCTGGTGCGCAAGCCTCTGATTATCGGACTGGCCATTGTGGCTGGTATCGTAGCATTGGTGTTCACTATGTCGACCACCAAGACGGGACTCGTTCCCGACGAAGATACAGGAACTTTGTTCTGTACCATCTCCATGCCCCCCGCCACTTCGGTCGAGCGCACCAAGCAAGTCATCTCGCAGGTCGACTCGATGCTGGCTGCCAATCCGGCCATTCAGAGCCGTGAACAGATTCAGGGTTACAACTTCATTGCCGGTCAGGGTTCCGACCAGGCCACGTTCATCATCAAGCTGAAACCGTTTGAAGAGCGTACAGGTGGTCTGTGGTATAAGATTTCGGGCTTGTGGCAGGGCGACGGCATCATGCGATTCTTTGTCAATCCGCGTGAGTCGACCTCTGTCTTGGGAATGATTTACAAGCAGACGGCCCAGATTAAGGATGCTCAGATCATCGCTTTCGGACCGCCAATGATTCCCGGCTTTTCTGCCAACAGTGGTGTGTCGCTTGTGTTGCAAGACCGTACCGGCGGCAATCTTAACCGATTCTTCGAGATTACGCAAGACTACCTGAAGGAGTTGAACACTCGTCCCGAGGTACAGATGGCTATGACGTCCTACAACCCCAACTATCCTCAGTACATGATTAATGTGGACGTGGCCAAGTGTAAGCAGTCTGGCATATCGCCGCAGACAGTGCTGAGCACGTTGCAGGGCTACTACGGCGGACTCTATGCCTCAAACTTTAATGCCTACGGAAAGCTCTATCGTGTGATGATTCAGGCCGATCCCGAGAGCCGAATGACTCCCGAGAGCATGAACAACATCTTTGTCCGCACTGGCTCGGGCATGGCTCCCGTCAACGAGTTCTGCACGCTGAAACGCGTCTATGGTCCGTCGAACATCAACCGCTTCAACCTGTTCACGGCCATCAACGTGACGGTGTCGGTCGCCGACGGATATTCAACGGGTGAGGCCATCAAGGCTGTGGAAGAGGTTGCCAAAGACAAACTGCCGACAGGCTATACCTACGACTATTCGGGTCTGACCCGTCAAGAGGCCAAGTCGAGCAACTCTACAGCCCTCATCTTCGTGCTCTGTATCATGTTCATCTATTTGATACTTTCCGCACAGTATGAGAGCTACATCCTGCCGTTGGCCGTTGTGCTCTCCGTGCCGTTCGGCCTGGCTGGTGCCTTCGGCTTCACGCAGATTTTCGGACACTCCAATGACATCTACATGCAGATTTCGCTCATCATGCTCATCGGTCTGTTGGCCAAGAATGCCATTCTGATTGTGCAGTTTGCCCTTGAGCGTCGACAGCTCGGTATGGCCATATCGTGGTCGGCTGTGCTCGGTTCGGCAGCCCGTCTGCGTCCTATTCTGATGACCTCGCTGGCCATGATTATCGGTCTGCTCCCCATGATGTTTGCATCGGGTGTGGGCAAGAACGGTAACCAGACGCTTGGCGCGGCAGCCGTGGGCGGTATGTTGATAGGTACGCTCTGCCAGCTCTTCGTCGTGCCCACCTTGTTCGTCATCTTCCAGTCGTTGCAGGAGAAGATTTCGCCTTTGAAGTTCGAAGATGAAGAGAACACCGAGGTGGCCCGCGAGCTCGAACAGTATGCGCATGGCCCCATGCAGGAATATAAATTGGAGGAATAGACTATGAAAATGAAACATTATATATATGGATGCCTGACGGCCGTGCTGCTTTCGGGCTGTGGCACCTATAAGCACATGAAGCAGCAGCTCTACGCACCCTACGAGCGGCCCGAGGTCAGCACCCAGGGCATTGTGCGCGACCCGCTCTCGGCAACCGACACCCTCGCTGTCAGCGACACCACAAGCTTCGGCAACCTGCCTTGGCGCTCGGTCTTCACCGACAGCTACCTGCGCGAGCTGATTGAAAAAGGCCTGACCAACAACGTCGACCTGCTCAATGCCGCGCTCAACGTGAAGATGGCCGAGCAGCAGCTCAAGACCGCCCGTCTGGCTTTCCTGCCCTCGTTCACGTTTACCCCGCAAGGCACCATCTCGTCGTGGGACTTCGGCAAGGTCAACAAGACCTATCAGCTGCCCATCTCGGCCAGCTGGAACGTCGACCTCTTCGGCAACCTGCTCAGTCAGAAGCGTGCTGCTCAGGTGGCACTGCTGGCCACTAAGGACTATCAGACCGTGGTGAAGACCAACATCATCTCGGCCATAGCCAATATGTACTACACGCTGCTCATGCTCGACAGCCAGCTGAAAGTGCTCGACGACATGGAGGAACTCACCAAGAATACGTGGGACCTGATGAAACTCATGAAGGACACCCGCATCGGCTACCGCTCTACTTCGGTGCAGAGTGCCGAGTCGAATTATCTGTCGGTGCAGTCGCAGAAAATCGACATGCAGCGCCAGATACGCGAGGTGGAGAATTCGCTCTCGCTGCTCATCGGACAGCCGGCACAGACCATTGCCCGCGGTGCACTCGAAGACCAGTCACTGCCGTCGGAGTTCTCTACCGGCATCGGCATCAACCTGCTGGCCAACCGTGCCGACGTACATGCTGCCGAGATGCAGCTGGCCCAGTGCTTCTATGGCGTTGAGACGGCTCGCTCGCGCTTCTATCCGCAGCTTACTATCAGCCCCAGCGGCATCTTCACCAACAGTGCCGGTGCAGGTGTGGTCAACCCGGGCAAGATACTGCTCAATGCCGTAGCCAGTCTTGTGCAGCCCCTCTACATGAAAGGCCAGCTTACTGCCGGTCTGCGTGTGGCTGAGGCACAATACGAGCAGGCCTACAACACTTGGCAGAACTCCATCCTCTCTGCCGGCAGCGAGGTCAGCAACGCCCTCGTGCAATATAATGCCGCCGACGAAAAGGGCCGCATCGAGGCTCAGCAGATTGAGGTGCTGAAGAAGAACGTCGAAGACACCAAGACCCTCATGACCAGTGCCGGCAACACCACCTATCTCGAGGTGATACAGGCACAGAGCAGTCTGCTCTCGGCGCAGATTTCGAAGATTACCGACGACTTCAATAAGATGCAGGCCGTCGTCAACCTCTATCAGGCACTGGGCGGCGGAGCAAAGTAATTGATAATTGACAATTGAAAATTGATAATTATGGCAAGCGATATTTCCCCAAGAGCCGAGATTAGTCCCAAGGCTAAAATTGGCGACAACTGCAAGATTTTCCCCTTCGTCTATATAGAAGACGATGTGGTGATAGGCGACGGATGCATCATCTTCCCCTTCGTCTCCATCCTCAACGGTACCCGCATGGGTGCACGCAACAAGGTGCACCAGGGTTCTGTGCTCGGCGCACTGCCGCAGGACTTTAACTTCCGGGGCGAGAAGTCGGAGCTCATCATCGGCGACAACAACATCATTCGCGAGAACGTTGTCGTCAACCGTGCCACCCATCGAGGCGGCCAGACCGTCATCGGCAACGAGAACTGTCTGATGGAGGGCGCCCATATCTCCCACGACACCAAGGTGGGCAACAGCTGCGTCTTCGGCTACGGCACGAAGATTGCCGGCGACTGCGAGATTGGCAACGGCGTCATCTTCTCGTCGTCGGTCATCCAGAATGCCAAGACCCGTGTCGGCGAGGGTGCCATGATACAGGCCGGAACAACCTTTTCCAAGGACGTGCCGCCCTACATCATCGCTGGAGGAATGCCCGTGGGCTATGCGGGAGTCAACACGACCATGTGTCGCACCTATGGCATCAGCGACAAGGTGCTACGACACATTGCCAATGCCTACCGCCTCGTGTTCAATGGTCAGGCCAGCGTCTTCGATGCTTGCAACCAGATTGAGGAGCAGGTGCCGCCCAGCGACGAAATCACCAATATCGTCGACTTCATTCGCGCCACCGAGCAGGGCATCATCGGAAAAATCTAAGTTCCTGCTCTCGGTCTATACAAATACGATGGTAACAACTTACCATCGTATTTTTTTATTGTTCTGTTTTTACATAAAACAGGCTGCGCCTCAGCATAGCCCAAGCAAACTTGGCTCTGCTTTCGGCTTGTTCTGTTTTTACGTTGCAGGGGAGGGAAAAATTTTGACGGGAATTTTTGAAAAAATGAAGAAGAGTGACGGTAAGGTGGTTTTTGGGCCGATTTTTCGAGTTTTTTGTAATTTGTTGGAAATGAGAGCAGTAGGGTTCTGGGAGTGGCTAAAAGGTGTTTTGAGAAAAGCGAAAGATAGGTCTTTCGCCTCCGAAAGCTAAGCTTTTGGGTGGTAAAAGACCGTCTTTTGGAGTGCGAAAGACGGTCTTTTGCAACCCGAAACATATATCTTTCAGAAATGAAAAGCGAAAAGTGGAAGATGAAAGTGGTGTGAAACGAGTGGATTTGAGCTTTTTTTGCCTCTTTTTGGAGGAATTTTCAGGCAGAAATGTTGTTCTGTTTTTCCTCGAATGATGCATTCTCTCAGTGTTTCATAGCCGATTTCATGTCAAAAAGGGGAAAAACAGAACAAACCTCAGAAAGTTGAAAGGTTGAAAAGTCTCCGTTTGCATGTAGGGACGCGGCGTGCCGCGTTGAATGTCTAAAACTGATTAACGCGGCACGCCGCGTCCCTACATGCTAATGGAATTTTATTCC